>CAYNQW010000349.1:0-1506 GCA_964399415.1 uncultured Hyphomicrobiales bacterium | reverse complement strand
CGGATGTTCTTCATGCCCGTCATGAATTGAACCAGCCGCTCAAAGCCAAGCCCGAATCCGGAGTGGGGGGCGGAGCCAAAGCGCCGGAGGTCGAGGTACCACTCGTACTCGGATTCCGGCATGCCCATTTCCTGCATCCGCTGCTGCAGGCGTTCCAGGGAGTCTTCGCGCTGGGAGCCTCCGACAATTTCTCCGAGCCGCGGAAAGAGGACATCCATGGCCGCAACCGTCTTGCCGTCATCATTCTGCTTCATGTAGAAGGCCTTGATGTCCCGCGGGTAGTCGGTGAGGGTGACCGGTTTGCGGAAGTGCGTGTCGGTGAGGTAACGCTCATGCTCAGACTGCAGGTCTGCGCCCCACTCCACCGGAAACTCGAAGGTCTGTCCGGAAGCGAGCAGGATCTCTACGGCTTCGGTGTAGGTCAGGACCTCGAAGGTGGAGTCCCGGATGTGTTCCAGGCTGGACACCAACTCCGGATCATACATCTTCTGGAGGAACTCCAGGTCGTCGAGGTTGCGCTCCAGGCACTCTGCAACAAGGAACTTGAGGAACTTTTCGGTGAACTGAACCATCTCCGGAAGCTCCATGAACGCCATCTCGGGCTCAATCATCCAGAACTCGGCAAGGTGCCGGGACGTGTTGGAGTTTTCTGCCCGGAAGGTGGGGCCGAAGGTGTAGACGTTGGTGAAGGCGAGGGCCATGACCTCGGCTCCAAGCTGTCCGGAGACCGTCAGGTTGACGGGGGTCCCAAAGAAATCCTGGTGGTAGTCGATGGCTCCCGACTCGGTCCGGGGCGGCGCTTCCGGATCCAGGGTGCTGACCCGAAAGAGATCCCCGGCGCCTTCGGTGTCGCTGGCGGTGATGATCGGCGTGTGGGCGTAGAGGAACCCGTGCTCCTGAAAGAAGCGGTGGACGGTCCAGGCGAGGGTGTTCCGGATGCGGAAGACTGCGCCCAGGGTGTTGGTTCGGGGACGCAGGTGGGCGATCTCCCGGAGGAATTCCAGCGTGTGCCCCTTCTTCTGCAACGGGTAGCTTTCTCCGGAGGCCAGTCCGTAGATGTGAAAGCGCTTGGCCTGGACCTCAAAGGCCTGCCCCTTTCCGGGAGAGCGGACGAGCTCCCCTTCCACTTCCAGAGCAGCACCGGTGCCAACGGCTTTCAGCGCCTCGTAATTGGGGGTGGATTCATCGACCACCACCTGCAGGCCGTTGCGGTTGGAGCCATCGTTGAGGTTGAGGAACGAGAAGCCCTTGGACGTACGCTTGGTCCGGACCCATCCCCGGAGCAAGACGGTGGAGCCAATCTGATGCTCCTCAAGCGTGGCCATGCGGTGAGGGGTGCTCATGCTTGCCCCCGGAGCTGCTTGGCCACCTCAATTTCCGCGTTTTCGACCAGCTCCGAGAGCTCATCGACGGTGATCACCATGTTCTTGCGATCAGGCATGATGGCATAGAGGTACTTGATGAATTCCGGAATCATGGTGATGAAGTTCTGGTTGCGGTCCATCA
>CAYNQW010000348.1:0-1506 GCA_964399415.1 uncultured Hyphomicrobiales bacterium | reverse complement strand
TTATTCAAGTGACACTCCCTGAGCATCAACAGCTCTCCGTTCTCAAAGCGTTAGTGGATGAGCCCAATCTGACCCAGCGTGAATTGGCAATCAAAGCCGATTTGAGCCTGGGGCGGACGAACTATGTGTTAAAGGCGTTGGTCGAAAAAGGCTGCATTAAGCTTGAGAACTTTACGCGCAGCGGTAATAAGTTGGGTTATCTGTACTTACTGACACCGAAGGGTGTGGAAGAGAAGGTCTCGCTGACACGCTCGTTTTTAGCAAGAAAGCATGCCGAGTTCGATGCCCTGCGAGCAGAAATTAAGGTCTTAGAGGCCGAACTTGAGAGGGACGTGGAGTGAGCACGGGCGCGGACCTTGTGTGCGCGAAGAGCCACCAGTCTCGGACCACTGCGATGATTGACCGTTGGTCATGTACTCGACAGTATGTGGTGTCTGGAGGCGGTCGGTCGGCTTGAACTGGAGATGAAGCGCGCAGAAAGATCTCTCGGCCAGGCCTTTCAGCCGACCTAAAGCCACGACTGTCGTTTTTTCTCATTCCGCCGCGCGTTACAAGTAAGTGTCGGCTAACATACTTCAAAATAATATCTTGAACAGACGGGTGTCGAGACAAGTCAGAGACCAGCTCAACACGCTTTCTGGCATGCTCTTCCTGTGACCTAAAAGGTCGCGTCAATCGTTCGGCTATTGCCATTCGTGAGCCGTGTTATACTCACAGGCGCAGGAAGTGAAGGTGTCGGGCTGCTTGTTTACTCGATCATGAAGCGCTCGTCGGTGCGCCTGGTTGGCTCGGCAGTATTGTTTCTCAGGAGATTGGTATGAACAGAATTGTAGAGAAATATGGTTTGAAGCCTGTTTCGAGGCCAAAGGTCAAGCTTTTACGGGAGCTCGATCTATCAGGCCAAAAGGGCAGGGAGATTGTCCGCTCTAAAACAAAACTTGTCATGCAGCTCCACAAGAGGACGTTTGCAAGACTGGCTGATATGTAATGCGGCTGATCCGTTTTCCGCTTGAGCGTGTTGTTGACATTAATGAGCAGATACTCAAAACGGAAGCGGGATTCAAGGGCGTTCCTGATTTGGGTAAGTTGCAGGGTGCGCTGTCACGGATCGACAATGCGATCTGGTATGAGGGCTTGGACGATGTGTTCGAAATTGCGGCCAAGTACGCGTCCAGTAGGCCGTCGCGCACGCGTTGTCTGATGCGAATAAACGCACGGCCCTCGCGGTCGCAATCGAATTTCTCTCACTGAATGATTTTGACTTGTCTGGCGACAATGAGCTGCTGGCGGATGCGGTGAGGGACCTTGTGCTTGGGGAGCTGACCGAGGCTGATTTTGCGGACATCCTCTATGCACAATACGCGAAGGACGTGAGTGATTAATTCTGAAGACTGATCGACTCATAATGACGGGATAAAGCCACCTATCCGGCAATGGGGGTTTCCGGATGTGAGCCGAATGCATAGTTGCAATGTATGTCAGCGGTCAATTCTAAATCGCGAAGTG
>CAYNQW010000347.1:0-1508 GCA_964399415.1 uncultured Hyphomicrobiales bacterium | reverse complement strand
TCATGCCATCAACAACACTCATATTTCCTTTGCCACGATAATACGGCAGGATCGGCGCCGTGCTTTCGTGATAAACTTTCAACCGCTTCTCAAGCACTTCAGCCGTATCGTCACTGCGCGCGCCACCCGTTTCATTGGCGCGGTTTTCAATACGGGCGAATAGCGCCGCTTCATCCACTTTAATTTCGATCACATGGTTAATGCCCATGCCAATTTCAGCCAGCATCTCATCAAGCCCTTCGGCTTGAGCAACGGTGCGAGGGAAACCATCTAGGATCACACCATTGGCGCATTCATCGCTTTGCAGACGCTCTCTGATCATGCCGAGGATGATATCATCAGCCACCAGATCACCAGCATCCATGATGGCTTTCGCTTTCAGGCCAAGTTCAGTGCCTTGAGCAATCGCGGCGCGCAACATATCGCCCGTCGACAATTGCACCAATCCATATTCGGAAACCAGCATTTCGGCTTGCGTGCCTTTGCCAGCACCGGGAGGGCCAAGCAGAATAATATTCATCGCTTTTTACCCCGCAATTTGGATTTCCGCACAAGGCCTTCATATTGATGCGCCATCATATGCGATTGGATTTGAGTCACGGTATCCAAAGTTACGGTGACCACAATCAACAGACTCGTCCCACCAAAGTAGAACGGCACGCTATACTGGCTAATCAGAATTTCCGGCAGAATACATACCGCTGAGAGGTATAGAGCACCCAGCACCGTCAAGCGAGTCAAGACAAAGTCAAGATAATCCGCGGTAGGCTGACCAGGACGAATGCCCGGAATATAACCACCATATCGGCGCAGATTTTCCGAAGTTTCTTCCGGGTTAAACACAATCGCGGTGTAGAAAAACGCGAAGAACGTGATCAGGCCAATGTAAACCGCCAGATATAGCGGCTGGCCACGGCCAAGCATCGCGTTTAATTGGACAAGCCATTCCGCGCCGCCATCAGAACCTGAAGTCAAATTGATTAACGATACCGGCATCAGCAACAAAGATGATGCAAAGATCGGCGGAATCACACCGGGCACGTTAATTTTGAGAGGCAAATGCGATGATTCACCACCAAACATTTTATTGCCCATTTGACGCTTTGGATATTGGATCAAAATCCGGCGTTGCGAACGCTCAATGAAGACAATCAACGCAATAACGCCAACGGCCATGACCATGAAGAACAGGATCAACAATGGCGATAAAACACCCGTGCTGCCCAATTCAAAGGTGCCGGCCAAGGCAAGAGGCAAATTGGCAACAATGCCAGAGAAAATTATCAGAGAAATCCCGTTGCCGACGCCGCGTGCGGTGATTTGCTCACCCAGCCAAACAAGGAACATCGTACCGCCAAGCAGGGTAATCACCGTCGTCAGGCGGAAGAACATGCCCGGATCAATAACCACGCCATTGGCGGATTCCAACCCAACAGAAATCCCGTAACCTTGTACCACCGCCAATAAAACCGTCAGATAACGGGTGTATTGGTTGATTTGCTTACGGC
>CAYNQW010000346.1:0-1510 GCA_964399415.1 uncultured Hyphomicrobiales bacterium | reverse complement strand
CGCCTTTAACGCACCCGCCTCGAGCATTGTGCGTATGTGTGAAGACATATTCAGCTTCAATTCCTTCTTTGGCATAAATTTTTCTAAGTTCATCCAGATATATGTATGTGTTGGGCAGAATTAGAGCTTCGTAGTCGAGATGTTTCTTTTCACCATGCCGTTTCAAGTATCGAAGCTCATCTCCATGCTTTTCCCTAACAACAATGTCTTTCCATCTAATTAGCAGTCTGTCTTCTTGACCGCTTGGCGGTCTAATTCCTGAATTTGCCAATAGCATTAACCAAGCAACAAATTGAAAGGCTTTATAGATTCGCTTATCGCTTGCTTTGGCATCAATTAAGTCGCGATGTATCTTTTGCGCATTGGTGAAGATTAATCTCTGTTCATCTTCGGTAATCTGTCTGCGCTTTCTTTGCTGAAGGTCTGGAGAAGCTTTTTTAATGGTCGGTTTGTAGTCGACATAGCCTTTGTCGTAAGCAAAACGCCAAAGATGCCTTATTTGTGTGAGAGCTTTATTTATTCGAGATGGACTCCATTCATAGTGGGTTTGAGCCCACTTTCTGAAATCCTGTAATTCGTTTTCTCTGATGTTTGATATTTCTGTGAACCCCTTCTCTTGGAAATAATCATGAACCGCGCCAAGTAGTAGTCTCTCAGCGTCTTCATATCTTTTGCGAGTCCATAAGCCAACTCCATAATCGACCTCATGAAGCGGAGCCTTGCCTTTTCTGATTAAAGCTTCGTTCTTTTCAACTTTGTCGATTATTTCCATCAAATAGCGTCTTGCTATTTTGTTGGGTGGGTTGCTCTCTGTTGGAGTCTGACCCCGCTCAACTTTTGGGAGAAACCATTCGCGGTATATCTTGTTACCGATTTTTGAGGCTTCTAGTTGGTCTTTCTTAGTGCCCTCGTATCTAACTTTAGTTGATTTGTAGTAAACTTCGTTCCGGTCTCGATGGAGTAGGCGAATATACCAAAAGCCGTTGTTTCCTCTGGTTACAACGCCGATTGCAGAGTCGTCGCCTAATGGGATTATTGGTTCATTGAATTTAGGCATAGTTCAAATGTTCCAGTTATGTTCCAGTTACGGGATTTTGCCCAAAAGCCAAAACATCCTAAACCTTTGATTTATATGGCTTTAGTATAGATAGAGCAAAAAGTCCAGTAATGTTCCAGTAAATTACCACGCTTCTTAGAAGAAGCAAAATAACCGGAATATGCCTAATTATCAGTCTTTTAAGGATTGCGCCCGTAGCTCAGCTGGATAGAGCGTTGCCCTCCGGAGGCAAAGGTCATAGGTTCGAATCCTATCGGGCGCGCCAAATAACTATCTCTCTGGAAGGGGTATTTTTTTGGGCGGCCATCACGTTGATTGCTGTATTCATGGCGGACACTCGGCCCCTTTGAGCGGACTACCGAGATGCCATTTCTTCCTGCAGCACGTTATACCGGTCTACTAGCTGCTTGAAGCCTTCGTTCTGACGTACCAGCCGTTCCATTTTTTCCTTTA
>CAYNQW010000345.1:0-1514 GCA_964399415.1 uncultured Hyphomicrobiales bacterium | reverse complement strand
TCACCGCAAGTCAACTAAGTATACGGGGGTCTCTATGCCACAAAAACAGGAGTTGAGGCTGACTAAAAATCAAGCCCTTGTCTATGAGGCGCTAGATACGGAAGGTCAGCCTGTTGGTGCATACGATTTACTAGATAAACTTCGAGAACATGGCCTGAAAGCGCCACTGCAAATTTATCGAGCATTGGACCGTCTGATTGAATTAAGAATGGTCCATCGGCTTGAGAGCTTAAACGCATGGACAACATGCTGTGATGCAAATCATGTATCAGCAGCCGTTTTTGTTATCTGTGATGATTGTGGAAATGTTGAAGAGCATATTGATGCTGGCCTTAATTCAAGTCTGGAAAATATCTCAAAACGTAGTGGTTTTGTGCCAGAAAGACCAATCATTGAAATTCATGGGCGTTGTGGAGACTGTGGAAATGCCTAGGGCGTGGGCCTGCGTAACTGCCGCTTGGTTTCTCATCTTATCCATGGTGACACCTACCGTAGCGCATCCACATATGTGGGTTGATTTAGAAAGTCGGGTAATGCTTCATAATGATGGCAGGTCTATCGATATTTATCAAAGTTGGTTGTTCGATGATTTTTTCTCAACTGCTGTGATCGAGGATGCTGCTGTTCATCCTGACGGAAAAAATACTGGTATCCAGCAAGAAATTGATAGAATTGTAGCTGCTCTTGAGCCCTACAATTATTTTACCGTCATTAAGCATGGTAGCAAAACTTTATCTTCGAAGTTAGTTGGCGATGTTGAATGGAAGATTATCCAAAATCGTATCCAGATGAAATTTTCTTTGGCTGTCGATAAGCATAACGGCCTCGAGACGCAGCACTGGTCCTATGCCATTTTTGACCCAACCTATTACATCGAAATGTTACACGCCGAGGGCGCTACCATCACAATTGAGGGTGAAACATCCACAAAATGTAATTCCTGGATTGAACAGCCTAACCCATCTTCTGATGCTGTCGCGCTCTCTCAATCAACGACACTGGACAATAATCCCGATGAGACTATTGGCAGACTCTTTGCAGAAACAGTTCATGTGAATTGCTGATGAGTTTTCGAAAGTTTCTTTTCCCATGTTCTCTTTGTCTAGCTACCCTGGTTTTGGTGTTTGTTTGGCGAGAATCTAACGTTAGTGATCCCATTACCCAATATTTGTTGGCTATCCAATCTATCCAGCGAGGATTACACACCAGCTTGTCAGACGCGCTTCGAGCCATTCAAGATGATGGCTTTAGAGCCTCACTAATTTTGATAATGCTCAGTTTTATCTATGGTGTGTTTCATGCAGCAGGCCCTGGACATGGAAAGATCATAATTTCAACTTACCTGCTTTCGCATGGAAGTCAGGTGCGCCGAGGGGTGATCCTGTCGTTTGCTGCGGCAATGGTTCAGGGGCTGACAGCGATAATCATCGTTTGCTCTGCATTTTGGTTTTTGAGTCTATCAATGCGCCAGACACAAAGGATCGTTAATCATGGTGAAGTAGTAAGCTTTGCGA
>CAYNQW010000344.1:0-1532 GCA_964399415.1 uncultured Hyphomicrobiales bacterium | reverse complement strand
TGCAACGCGGCTATGACCAGCTTGTGCATGATGTTGCCGTGCAAAATCTGCCGGTGCGCTTTGCCATTGACCGGGCCGGTGTTGTGGGCGCGGATGGTGCCACGCATGCTGGGGTTTACGATATTGCGTTTTTATCCTGTTTGCCAAATATGGTGGTTATGTGTCCGTCTGATGAAGCAGAATTGACGCATATGGTGGCAACAGCCGCGGCCTATGATAGTGGGCCGATTGCGCTACGGTACCCGCGCGGCAATGGTGTCGGTGTAACACTGCCGGAACAGGGCGAAATTCTGCCAATTGGCAAAGGCCGGGTAATACAAACAGGGGATGATATTGCCATTTTGTCTATTGGAACACGCCTTGCCGCTTGTCTTGAGGCGGCGGAAAAAATGGCGGCTGGCGGGATCAATATAACGGTGGCAGATGCCCGATTTGCCAAGCCGCTTGACGGTGATCTTTTGGCCGCGCTAGCCACCAGCCATAAACATATTCTGATTGTTGAAGAGGGCAGCCCGGGCGGGTTTGCCGCGCATACGATAAATTACCTTGCCAATCACGGATATTTGGATCACGGGTGCCGGGTCCGAAGCCTGACCTTGCCAGATGTCTTTATTGATCATGATAGTCAGGACGGCCAATTGGCCAGTGCTGGGCTAGATGCGGCCGGGATTCTGGCTAGCTTGCAGTCACTGACCGATGTTTCGTCATCGGCTGATCTGGTATCGCCTCTGCCAGTAAAGACTGGTACATCCAAACCTCAATAACGCCCATCTGCATGGCCAAGACCATTGATGATATGCCAGTTGACGGCACCCGCCAGCGCCTCGATATTCTGCTTGTGGGGCGCGGTCTGGCGGCATCAAGAGACCGGGCGCGGGACCTGATCATCAGCGGTGCTGTTACGGTCGATGGCCAACTGGTGCAAAAGCCAGCCAAGGCTTGTGCCGGTACATCTGTGATTGAGATTAAACCGGGTGGCAATCCATGGGTGAGCCGGGCAGGACTGAAACTAGCGGGTGCCATAACCGGCTTTAACGAACTTGATGTTAGCGGGTGCAAGGCACTTGATATCGGTGCCAGCACTGGCGGGTTTACCGATGTTTTGCTGGCACATGGTGCGGATCATGTTGTCGCTGTTGATGTGGGGCATGGGCAATTGCATCAACGGCTGGCGGCAGATGACCGGGTGACTGTTTTAGACGACACCAATGCCCGATATCTTACCGCGTCAATCTTGCCCTATATGCCAGATGTCATTGTCTGTGATGCGTCTTTTATTTCGTTGCAAAAGCTGTTGCCGGCCGCGCTTGGGCTGGCAAAAGCCGGGGCCAGATTGGTGGCGCTGGTCAAGCCACAATTCGAAGTAGGCAAAGGCCTTGTTGGCAAGGGGGGGATTGTGCGTGACCCGGCGTTGCATCAGCAGGTTGTGACCGGCGTTGTGCATTGGCTGGAGACAGATATGCACTGGCATGTCTTGCAAACAATGCCATCACCAATTACCGGGCCTGATGGCAATGTTGAATTTTTACTGT
>CAYNQW010000343.1:0-1541 GCA_964399415.1 uncultured Hyphomicrobiales bacterium | reverse complement strand
GATGGTACCAGTGCCAATGGATCGGAACCGGATGGCAATGTATCCGTCTCCGTAAGCGGTGGTCTCTACTCCATCATGATTGGGGATACCGATATTGCCGGGATGGGGGAGATTGATGAAGATGTTTTTCAAAACCATAACGATGTACACCTGCGGGTATGGTTTAGCGATGGGGTGAATGGATTTCAGCAAATCTCGCCCGACCGCCGCTTTGCATCCGTTCCCTATGTTTTGGGGAATGATGGCACGGGGGATGCCAATTTTGCGGGTTCGGGCAGTACACAGCAATACACCACCGAGGGTGGGCGTGTGCTAACGGCTGGGGAGTTAGTTCGCTTGGTGGCGACCGGGCCGGATGCTCCTTCCCCCACCTTGATCCTTTTGGCGGGTGATGAGGTGGATGTGGTCACCTACTCGGCCGGGCAGCCTGCCCGCCTGGAGTATTCCTTTGAGAACCATACTTTTTCCATCCCGCAGACTGCGGATGGGCTGGAAGTTTTACAAACCCTGATGGGCCCAGGTTCCATCCGTTTAACTGCGGCTACCGGGCACCAAACCCTTGCCATCTTGCGGGTACGGCGCACGGATGGACGCTCGCCCACCTTGCTTTATGGTGGAGAAACCAACTCCACCGAGACCAATGCACCGGCGGTGGTATCCCTGCCCAAGTCGCGTACTGTGGTAAGGGGTGGGGCGACTGAGCTTTTTGTTTCGGCTTCAGGAAATAACCTGAGTTACCAATGGAAAAAGGGCGATGTCGCACTAACTGATACCCCGCAAGGGCAGGCTCCCAGTGCAGGGAGTGCCCGGATTGCCGGGGCCAATACATCCACACTTTCCTTATCGGAAGCAAAGGCAGGGGATAGTGGGGAGTATACTGTGGTTATTACCAACCCGGATGGGGAGGTTACGGTAAGTGCTGCAGTGCAGTTGTTGGTGGACTCGCTCATGAAAAATGTGCCCTCGGGCACATACCGGGTCAATGCCACTCCGGAAGCAACCGGGCACGAGGTGGTCCTGTCTGCTTACAATGTGGATATTTTTGAGGTCAAACAATCTTACTGGGAAGAAGTCTATGCATGGGCCACTAAAAATGGGTATGACTTTGACAACCCCGGTATGAATACCGATCCCAATGGAATTACCCAAACAGGAGAGCACCCCATCCATACCGTAAGCTGGTACGATGCCATCAAATGGGCCAATGCCCGTTCGGAAAAAGATGGGTTCACCCCATGCTATTACAAGGATATGGCCCGCACCGAGGTATACCGAAAAGGTCGGGTGGATGTAAATAACTCTATGGTCAATTGGACGGCATCCGGCTACCGCTTGCCCACCGAAGCAGAGTGGGAAGTGGCTGCCCGGGGTGGGGATGTGGCCAGGCGTTACTCCTGGGGAGACAGCCCGTTTCCCAGTCGGGCAAATTATGTGGACACGCGGGTGGGCAAGACCACCCAGGTGGGCTCCTTTCCTGCCAATGGGTATGGGCTTAATGATATGCAGGGAAATGTGGCAGAGTGGGTCTGGGACTTGTACGA
>CAYNQW010000342.1:0-1556 GCA_964399415.1 uncultured Hyphomicrobiales bacterium | reverse complement strand
TCGCGTTGCAAATCCGCTTCGCCACGGGTCACCAGATGAATCAGATGCGCTCTTGCCTCGCCTGATGCGAAATAGAGTTCATGGGCATCAAACGAACGCCCAAACAACACCGCCATGGCATCTTCAGTGGTCAAAGGTTTTTGTTTCAAGGCGTCGCGCAACAAATCTAGCCGCTGATGATGGTGGTCGATCAACGCTTGCGCGCGTTTGCCGCCATCTTTGAACGGCCAATCGTGACCGGGGAAGACCTGCACTTGACCATCCAAATGGATCATATCGTTGAGATAGGTGAAATATTGCGACAAGTGATCGGCGTCAATATCGCTAACATCGGCGGCAATATTGGGGGAAATCCGTGGCAAAAGAAAATCCACCGCGATATAAAGCCCGCGATCATGATCCATGAAAGAAAGATGATCATGAGAATGCCCCTGATCGCTTCGAATATGCCAGACGCCATTTCGACTGATGATGGTATCGCCTGGTTTGATGATGTTAAACGGGGGAATAGAAGGCACCATTTGGCGAAACCGACTGCCGCCTTGTCGGACATGATCGACGGCATCTTTCGGCAAGCCATAATGCTGGTAAGCGTCAACCATGATCTCGGTGTAATCGTCTTCGGGTAAGTCAAAAAGCCATTCGGTTTGTTCGATCTCACCCGCGCTTGCAAAAACTGCGGCACCGGTTGTTTCTGACAGCCACCCAGCATTGCCGATATGATCGACATGGTGGTGGCTGATGATGATTTTGGCAACCGGTTGATGCGCCAATGGTCCATCCAGCAAGTCCTGCCAATGCGCGCGCGTCACGGCATCGCCAAGCCCTGCATCAATCAAGACCCAGCCCTCGGGCGTATCAATCATATAAAGATTGATGTGATTGAGACGAAACGGCAGGGCAAATTGCGCCCAAAAAAGATCATCCGCCAATTGCGTTAATTGACCCTTTTCAGGAATGGAGAAATCGAGTGGCGTCATGGAAATCTTTTGAATTTGGCAAAGGCTGGTGAACAGTTGATTAAGACTTTAACCTAACGGATAAGATCGCATCCGCCAATCGCATATATCAAAGAGATTAACACGGTGATGGATGAGGCTTGCCGAAGCCTATTTTTCAGGGAATGATGGCGGTATTCTTTTTTGAGGGGGCATCATGCGCTGGACAAAAACAATGACCATGGTGGAAGCTCATGCCGAAGGTGAAATCGGGCGGATTGTGACGGGCGGGGTTGGCCGTTTGCCGGGCGAAACCATTTTGGACACGCTTAACTGGCTCAACCGAGATGAGCAGGGGCAGGGCTTGCGTCATTTTCTGGTGAATGAACCCAGAGGCTTCGCGCAGATGAGCACTTGCCTTTTGTTGCCGCCTAAGCATCCGGAGGCGAATACAGCTTTTGTGATCATGCAGGGTGATAAGACCCATGCCATGTCTGGATCGAACACCATTTGCCTCACCACGGTGTTGCTTGAAACTGGTCAAATCCCGATGGTTGAGCCAAAAACATCACTGGTCATTGATACCGCTTCTGGATTGGTTGCGGTGGAAGCCGAATG
>CAYNQW010000341.1:0-1568 GCA_964399415.1 uncultured Hyphomicrobiales bacterium | reverse complement strand
CAACATTTACGTTTATGTTTCTCCCATTCAAGTCCAGTCCAAGACTCGCCATTGCGTCTACCGCCGCCGAAGCAGAGCCAGTCAACGCAGTGATCTCCGAGGTTGTTACCTGTACGGTTGTCGCAGCGTCTACGGAATTCAGTTGGCCCGCATCCAGCGATGCACCCGCGACTGTCACAGTCAAAGCGTTCACCGCAGAAGCCGCCAGATCGTCGAGGTCCGCGATATTAGTGTTAGAAATCGTGGCAGTTACCACACCACCGCTCGCGCTAGTTGTCAGTGCGTTTGCCTGTGCGACAGTCGCCGTTGCCGCGCCATCAGCGTCAGTAATGACGGTGAAATTGTAAGCCTTGACGGCCATCTGAATATTGCCGCCAGGCCCGCCCGCTAGGACAGAATTGATGTCATCAATTTCCCCTCTTATGGTCGAAACCAACGCCAAGTCAACTGTTCCATCGGAGTTGGCAAGGCCGAGGGCAAGGATGTCAGTTGCCTTCATGGTCGCGTCGCTAGGCTGTGCTGCGTATGTCTCCGTGGCAACATCTTGAGCGATCGCAACATCGTTACGTGCCTCAACATCTACGAGGTTGGAGGCAGTACCGTTTATTTGATCGATTGCCGTAACGTCTACCAAGCCGCCAGCAAAATCAGCAAGCGTCAATATGTTCAAAGCCGTCTCAATCGCCAGCGGAGCTGCGTCAAGAGTTCCGCTCGTCACAGTCAGGTTGACAGTTCCAGTTGCTAGAGAAATTTCGTCAGCCAAGACCGCAGTCCTGAGGGCCAGCAGGTCTGTCATAGATCCCGTCACTGTCGCAATCTCGTCAGCATTAACCTCAACTGACGTCAAGCCATTCAACGTTATCAGGTCGGCTGCTGCGATTGTGCTGGCCGCCGCAAGATCTACAGAAATCGCGTCAGTTGCTGCAGTGCTCAATCCACTCCCGCCTATCAAATCACTGATCGTGTCTTCAGTCACTGTCGCCGTCACGATGCCCGCCGTGCGTGCCGCGAGAGCATTAATACCTGCAACGCTGTAAGTTCCGCTTACATCGGCAGCAAAGTCTGCCTTGAGCGTGACAGTGCCCGCTGCCGCTGCAATTTCTAGGGCGTCAAAGGCTGTTGCATCGCCTGATATGGTCGCAACGCCGGATGCGTCAACTGAAACCGCAGTAAGTGTATTGACGGTATTAATGTCCGCCGCGGATACGGACGCGTCCGCGATAACGGTAGTGATGGCATCAGTAGCCGAGGTAGTCAGAGTCACCAATTCGGCGATTGCCGTGTCCGTCGCTGTTGCTGTGATTTTGCCTACGTTAGCGGCGACATAGCCATTAATCTGATCTACCGAAGCTCCTGGCGCCGCGACTGCCACAGTGAACGAATCCGACAGAGAAATCCCACCATTTGCGCCCTTCTGCGCGATAAGCACGTCTAGGTCCGCGGCACTTCCTTCCACACCAGTTACAGCCGTAGCAATAACCGATGCGGTCGTCGCAGCACTAATTGTGATCAATTCGGATGCGAGATATGAACCTGCGTCAATCGTGATGCTGAGATCGTTATCGCCC
>CAYNQW010000340.1:0-1570 GCA_964399415.1 uncultured Hyphomicrobiales bacterium | reverse complement strand
TCTTTATAGCGTTTTTTCACCTTATCCTGATCCATGCAAGGAGAAAGTCCAAAAACAGACCAGGCTTTGCGTTGATCTGGCGTAAGTTGGGGTTGGTTGGCGGAGCGTTGTTGGGCGCCTTCGCCCATGACCCCAAAAGGATCATCAAATTGCGCTTGCCATGGTGAGCCTTCAGGGGATTTGGCCGAGGTGCCGAATTTCCAAGACGGGCGTTCCCAAGTTGTGGAGCGGCGGATGGCGTCTTCCATTGCAATTTCATCCATGCCTTCAAAATAATTCCACGATTTGTTGTATTCACGGACATGATCAAGACAGAACCAGATGTAATCACGGACGTCATGGCTGGAACGCGGGGCTTTATACGCGCCATCCTCGGTGCAACCAGGTTTCGCGCAGACACGCTTGTCGCTGTCTTCGTCATTTTTCCAGAACCGATAATCCGGCGTTTCGATCGTCTGCTTTTTCATGGCTCTCATTATAAAGCAGGTTGCAGGAATGCAAAGTCATGCTGTTGCAAAGTTTAATGATTTGATCCGCGCCTTTTGCCGCATCTTTTGTGGTATTTTAATGCCTGAATACACAATTTAGGGTATAGAAAAGGGATGACAAGACAAGACCGCATCATTGCTCAATTAACCGCCGCCATAGCGCCCACTCAACTTGACGTCCGCGATGTCTCGCATCAGCATCATGGTCATGCGGGGTGGCGCGAAGGCGGCGAAACGCATTTTGAGGTCGATATCGCCAGCCCAGCCTTTGAAGGGCAAACCCGGGTGATGGCGCATCGGCTGGTCCATGATGCGCTAGCGGAAGAATTGGCCAATGGCCTTCACGCTCTTCAGATTAAAATCATCAAGTAAGGGTTTAACCTTTGTTGGATTTGCGCTCTTCCGCCAAGGCCATCGCCGCGTCGTGATCAAGCGCATGCCCAATGCAACTATCCGCTAAACTGGATGTATCATTAGCGGCTTTGTTATCCACCCCGGCGGCGCGGCGTTTGCGCGCCTCTTCCCCATAAAGCGTCTGAATGGCCACGGTTGCCACCGGCCCCATCAATTCGGTGATATGGGTGCAGCCGGCAATCCCGCCAATCGCCGCCCGTGTTTTATTACGCCAGCCCGGGCCGATGCGTTGGCCAATCAAATTGACAAAACCAATGGCCGCTGATGGGCAAATTGAATAGGGCGCAGCAACGGTTTCGGCTTCCGCGTCTTTTATTTCTAAGTTTTCATCAACCGTGATCCGCACTTTCATGTGGTGCAAAGGTTCATTGGCCATGATCAGGCCACGCTCGCGATTGGGGAAATCATAGGTTTTGACGTCGATGATTTCACCTTCAACATCAATCAAGCCATCGCTTCGGGCAAAACCGTCTAAGGTGATGGTGCGGGTGTGGACACGCTCGCGGGTGATGTGATCCGTCATCAGATGTCTCCGTTGTTAAACCTTGTTATAGAGGTGGGGTTCAAGAGGTAAGTTCGCGCCAAACACGGATGCGATCCAATTTGTTTTTGGTGCGGCGCAAGACCCGAAAGCGCGTGTCATGGAAGCGAAATTCCTGCCCCGCTTG
>CAYNQW010000339.1:0-1583 GCA_964399415.1 uncultured Hyphomicrobiales bacterium | reverse complement strand
AGGTTTTAGACTGGTAAAAAAAGGATGAACCATGGCAACGTTAACGATATTAGACCATCCACTGATTGATGTGAAAATGACGATTTTGAGGGATGTGAACACGCCCCCGCGATTGTTTCGCCAAACCTTGCATGAAGTCGCCGCGCTGATGAGCGCGCAGGTTTTCAGCCGCATCAAAACCAAACCCTGCCGCGTGATTACGCCCTTGGAAGAAACCGCTGGCGCTGCCCTCGAAGAACACACCCCTTGCCTTGTCTCAATTCTTCGCGCGGGCAATGGCCTGACCGATGCCCTGTTGACGGTTTTTCCTGAAGCCGCTGTCGGTCATCTCGGCATGGAACGCGACCATGACACCCATCAAGCGTGTGCCTATTATGAAAAACTCCCCCCAGCCATCGAAAAGCGGCAAGTGATCTTGATTGATCCAATGCTCGCCACGGGAGGTTCAGCCATCATGGCGGCGGATCACCTGAAAGCACATGGTGTCAGCGATATTGTGTTTGCGGCTTTAGTCGCCGCTCCCGAAGGCGTGTCGGCTTTTCACGAACACCACCCAGAAATCGAAATTATTTGCGTGGCGCTTGATCGCGAACTGAATGAAAATTGTTATATTCTGCCGGGCCTCGGCGATGCTGGTGATCGCATTTACAACACCTGATCAGTCGGGATCGTCTTTCGTCAGGTGATCAGGGCCAAAACTTTCAGGCAATAACTGTTCAAGGGTGAAGGTCGCTTTAATGCCGTCTTCACCGCAAATCACAATGGGCGTATCCAAACTGGCAAATTCACGAATGCGCTGACGGCAACCGCCACAAGGCGTGCAAAGCAAATCTCCGCGCCCAGCCACCGCAATGGCTTGGATGCTCTTACCACCTGCCATCACCATCGCCGCGATTGCCCCAGCCTCGGCACAAGCGCCTTGGGGATAGGCGGCATTTTCAACATTTACGCCAGTATGAATATGACCTGATTCATCTAAGATCGCGGCACCAACCTGAAAACCACTATACGGCGCATACGCCATCGGCATAGCGGCCAATGCCGCATCGGCAAGACGTTGGCTATTATCGTTCTTTGACATAAGGCGTTCCAATCGCAGCAGGAGGGGTGGCTCGGCCAATAAAGCCAGCCAAGAAGATCACGGTTAAAACATAGGGCAAGGCCAAAATCAGGTCTGTCGAAATCTCACCTACAATGGGCAAATCAACGCCTTGAATCCGCGCCGCCACCGCATCGAGGAAGCCAAACATCAAACAAGCGTAAAGCGCTTGCAAAGGTCGCCAATTGCCAAAGATCATCGCCGCCAGCGCGATATAGCCTTTCCCCGCCGTCATCTCGCGCACAAAACCTGCGCCATGGGCAATGGATAAATACGCGCCTGCAATGCCGCAAAGCACCCCCGCGATGATGACCGCTTGATAACGCATGGCGGTAACGCTGATGCCCGCTGTATCGACGGCTTCCGGCTTTTCCCCCACCGCGCGAAGCCTTAAACCAAACCGCGTGCGCATCACCACAATAGCCGTGACGATGACCGATAACAGCGCAACCCAAACCAAGATATTATGGCCTGAAAACACCTC
>CAYNQW010000338.1:0-1592 GCA_964399415.1 uncultured Hyphomicrobiales bacterium | reverse complement strand
GTCACCAGTGGCGCATATTTGGTTCTTGAAATCACTGCCATCGCGCATTGGTCTTCTGGTTGATATGACCTTGAAGGATCTGGAACGGGTGCTTTATTTCGAAAGTTTCGTGGTGATTGAGCCGGGCTTGTCGCCTTTGGCTAAAGGCCAGATGCTGTCCGAAAGCGAATATTATGACGCGCTGGACGAATATGGTGATGACGCGTTTGAAGCCGGGATTGGCGCTGAAGCGATCAAGAAGATTCTTGAAGACATTGATCTGGAATCTGAGCGCGAAACCGTGCGTGAAGAATTGCGCGAAACAGGCTCTGAAGCCAAGCGCAAGAAATTGGTCAAACGCCTGAAACTCATTGACGCGTTTTTGGCATCAGGCGGTCGCCCAGAATGGATGATCCTCGATGTTGTTCCGGTGATTCCACCGGAATTGCGTCCACTGGTGCCATTGGATGGTGGCCGCTTTGCTACCTCTGATTTGAATGATCTTTATCGCCGCGTGATCAACCGCAACAATCGTTTGAAGCGTTTGATCGAATTGCGGGCGCCGGATATTATCGTCCGGAACGAAAAGCGGATGCTTCAGGAATCGGTGGATGCGCTTTTTGATAACGGTCGCCGTGGCCGTGTCATCACTGGCGTCAATAAGCGTCCGCTGAAATCACTTTCTGATATGCTGAAGGGTAAGCAAGGCCGCTTCCGTCAAAACTTGCTCGGTAAGCGTGTTGATTATTCTGGCCGTTCGGTGATCGTTGTCGGTCCCGAGCTGAAGCTGCATCAATGCGGGTTGCCTAAAAAAATGGCGTTGGAATTATTCAAGCCGTTCATTTACTCGCGGCTTGAGCTCTACGGTCATTCCACCACGGTGAAAGCCGCGAAACGGATGGTCGAAAAAGAACGGCCTGAAGTTTGGGATATCCTCGAAGAAGTGATCCGCGAGCATCCGGTTATGTTGAACCGGGCGCCTACGCTTCACCGCCTCGGCATTCAAGCGTTCGAGCCGGTCTTGGTAGAAGGCAAAGCCATTCAATTGCATCCATTGGTCTGTACCGCGTTTAACGCTGATTTCGACGGCGACCAGATGGCGGTGCACGTGCCGTTGTCGCTAGAAGCGCAGTTGGAAGCCCGGGTCTTGATGATGTCAACCAACAACATCCTCAGCCCTGCCAATGGTAAGCCTATTATTGTGCCATCACAGGATATTATCCTTGGCCTTTACTACCAAACGCTGATGCGTGAGGGCGAAAAGGGTGAAGGCATGGTCTTTGGATCGCCTGACGAAGCATTGATGGCCTATGATTCTGGCCATGTTGGGCTGCAAGCCAAGGTGAAGGTTCGTCTTTCCACTTGGGAAGGCGAAGAGCGTGTCAATAAACTGGTGGAAACTTCCCCAGGTCGCGCTCAATTGAGCAATATTCTGCCCGATAACTCATCGGTGCCGTTTGAATTGGTCAATAAATTGATGACGAAGAAAGAAATCACCAGCGTGATTGACTACGTCTATCGTTATTGCGGTCAGAAAGAGACGGTGATCTTCTGTGATCAGTTGATGGCCATGGGCTTTAAGAAAGCCTGTGAAGCTGGCATCTCTTTCGGTA
>CAYNQW010000337.1:0-1611 GCA_964399415.1 uncultured Hyphomicrobiales bacterium | reverse complement strand
ATGATCCGGTTTTGGTGCGGATGCATGGCATGAATATCATGACCGATGTGCTGGGTGAAACTGGGGCAGGGCGGACTGGCACAGAAATTCAATCGGCAATGCAGGCTGTTGCCGATGCCGGGCGCGGGGTTGTTGTGATGTTGCGCGAACCTAGCCCCACCACTTTGTCAGACTTGGTTAAGCAACGTGCGGCTTCAGATGGCAATCCAGAAGGTCAAATCCGCAACTATGGCGTTGGTGCTCAAATTCTCCTTGATTTGGGCATCACGGATATGATCCTGCTGTCCAACACCCAGCGTAACATTATTGGTTTAGACGGATATGGCTTGACGATCTCTGGCTACCAGTCTATCACCCCCTCCAAATAAGGGGTTCAATGGCATGGCAAAACCACGTCGATTTTTAATTGTTGAAGCACGGTTCTATACCGAACTTGCGGATGCGCTTGCCGCTGGAGCGATGAAAGCCCTCGAAGATGCTGGGGTTGCTTATGATCGCATTTCCGTTCCCGGTGCGCTTGAAATCCCGGCGGCAATTGCGATGGCGTCTCAACGTCGTGACGCGGAACCTTATGATGGTTATGTGGCGCTGGGATGCGTCATCCGAGGCGAAACCTATCACTTTGAAATTGTTTGCAACGAAAGCGCGCGTGGCATTATGGATTTGACCACGGCTGAAATGCTGGCAATTGGCAATGGTATTTTGACCGTTGAAAACAGCGATCAAGCCTGGGAACGGGCAGACCCTGCGCGTAAAGATAAAGGCGGTGATGCGGCTCGCGCGGCGTTGGCTATGGCTGATTTGGCGCATCAATATGGCCTGACCATGGATGATGCCTGATGACCATCAATGATGATCTTTTAGGCGAAGACGCCAATCATGATGAGGACAAACGGCCTAAATCCCTGCGCCGAAGAGCAGCATCTCGTTTAGCCGCGGTGCAAACATTGTTTCAATGTTGGGCGAGCCAGAAAGACCCAACGGCTATTGTTCCTCAATTCAAAGATCATTTCTTGCCTGAATTGCTGAAAGATTTTGATATCTCCAGCATTGATGAAGGGCATTACACCAACCTTGTGTTTGGGGCTTATCAAGACGCCAAACAGATCGATGAGGAAATTGCCCCTTTGCTTCGCGATGACTGGTCGATTGAACGATTGGGCGAAGTCGAACGCTCGGTGATCCGTGCCGCGTATATCGAATTTCGTAACACGCCGAATATTCCCGCACGGACAGTGATTACCGAATACACCGCAATCGCTGATAGTTGTGGCGGCGACAGCAATTTTGTCAACGCAATCCTCGATAAGTTTTCGCATCAATACCGCAAGATTGAGATGGAAAACCGCCAATAAAGGCGTCAATTTCTGGCCTTTTATGGCGATTTAGTGATTATTTCATTGCCTTCATGACAGCCTTTGATTATACACATCCCTAAGTTTCTTGAGGCCGTTTTTGCGGCCTTTTTATCAGGTGGTGTTTGGCCTCTTAAAATAGAGTCAATGCACCAGAAACCAGAAGCAACATTAGCAAATTGGGGGCATGTTGTTTCTTCTTCCCATCCCAAAGGGTAAATAAGATGAACATTGTTGATTTTGCCATTATCTGCGG
>CAYNQW010000336.1:0-1614 GCA_964399415.1 uncultured Hyphomicrobiales bacterium | reverse complement strand
TTTGCTCTCGATGGTTAGGGTTCGCTCTATTCCTTTCTCTGCTGGTTGTGGTCGGTCTCGCACACTAAGACCATCCACTGAGTAACAAAATGTTGGATATTCATGATCATCCAGCTCCATTCCCTGGAAAGAAAAAGTACGCCCTGGATAAGGGTTGCCCTTTTGAAGATGGTAGACTTGTCCACTTAGAGGGAAAGACCGCACCGTACCCCGGTTATTCCATCTCGGTCCGGCATCTATAAAACGACCAGGCCAAATCAACTCCAGTCCGCAGTTCTCCTGATTAAAGACAAGGTTCACTCCCCCAGGATATCCCACCGAAAAAGAACGGTTCCCCGTACCGGCAATAAAATTGCGGTAGTGCACGGCCCTAGTACCCTCAGGCTTAAGCTCAATCATTTTAATCGAAGGTTTGGCTTTTTTGGCCACTTCTGAGGTGCTGAGAAGTTGGTTACCACGCACTCCCGGACCGGACCAACTCGCCGCAATTCCTGTGTATCCAGTGAACTCCAGATATTCCACGCGGATTTTAGCCACCCCTGGGTGTAAGCTTACCTTGCCCGTCTTGGTCCTGCCCATCCCGCCCAAACCGGGCACTTCCACTACTTTTTCACCGTCCACAAAAAGGGCGGAAGTATCATCAGAATCAAGGGAGAAAGAAAACTCCCCCTCGCGCTTGACCGTAAGCTCACCCTCCCAGACCAGACCGAAATGATCCTGCTCGGAATAGCCCTCCAGGCTGATCAATCCCTTGGGCTGGCTGGCCGAGGCATTTTCTTCCAGTTTGGCGTAGTCGGGCATAGACCTTTGATCCTTGGGCAGGGCATAAAACTTTCGTATCAGATTTTTCAGAGGACCAGGAGGGCTGGGCAACGGATGCTCCTTGAGCAATTCATCGCCCTTCCAATAGGCCTCCCGCTCCTCAAACTTGGCCCGTACCGCTGCCACCCGCTCAACGGGCACCTTTCCGCCACCATTACCAAAGGAGCGTACATGCGTGAGAATCGCAGCGATCTGCCCATCGTTAAGCACCGCTCCCTGTGGAGGCATGACCAAATTGTACTCCTTGCCCAGTACTTCGATTTCGCCCATCAATCCATGAAGCACCACCTTAATCATCCGATCAGGATCTCCTTGTGCCCAAAGGCTCTTGGCCAATGGTGGGGCTGCCCCCTCTGCCCCTCCCTGCCCGGCCGCACCATGGCAGGCAGAACAATATGTCTGGTAGAGAAGCGGACCATCCTCCGCTTGCACGAAGATAGGTTGCAGCGCAAGAACTGACGCGAGAAAACGGGTGCTAAGCATCGGGAAGTTTTATACCTTGTAACCCCAAAAAAAAACCCGCAAATTGCGAAAAATTTCTGTTTATTTACGCCAACCTGATTCCAGCACCCCGTGAAGCGAACCCATGGCACCTTGCCATTATTCATTAACCATTTTAAAAATTTATGGAAAAGAGGAATCGATTCTCGACTCCCGTAAAGTTTTTATGAAAGGAATAATAACCTGCATGAATCCATATAAATTATTTGCCATTGGTCTTACTCTATTTGGTTCCCTTTACGCCCAGCCTAAGGAGAAACCAAATGTCATCCTCTTTCTTGTAGACGACCT
>CAYNQW010000335.1:0-1618 GCA_964399415.1 uncultured Hyphomicrobiales bacterium | reverse complement strand
TCACATTGTCCAGACCCAGCTCGTCTTTGAGAGCGAGGGCGATTTCTTTTTCAAATTTTTGCTTAAAGCCTGCCATTGTCATCTACCTCAGGCACCAATCGTTTCGCCAGTGGACTTGAATACGCGCACTTTCTTGCCGTCTTCCAAAGTCCGGAAACCTACTCGGTCCGCCTTTGATGAAGACGGATTCCAGATCGCTACGTTGCTAATTTCGATTGGTGCTTCTTTTTCAATAATGCCGCCCGGAATTTCCATCTGCGGATTCGGCTTCTGATGCTTTTTCACAATCTGCACACCAGCCACGATCACGCGGCCGTCATCCAGTACGCGCTGCACCTTTCCGCGCTTACCCTTGTCACGACCAGCGATTACTACCACTTCGTCGTCTCTTTTAATCTTGTTCGCCATCTTCTTTCTCTCTCTTGCCTCAGATTACTTCTGGGGCCAGTGAAATAATGCGCATGAATTGTTCACCACGCAGTTCGCGCGTTACGGGCCCAAATATGCGGGTACCGATAGGCGCCAGTTGCTGGTTCAGCAGCACAGCAGCGTTGTCGTCAAAACGGATGATGGAACCATCCTGGCGGCGTACGCCTTTTTTAGTACGGACAACTACCGCGTTTAAAACCTGTCCTTTCTTGACCTTGCCACGCGGGATGGCTTCTTTCACAGACACTTTGATGACATCGCCAACACGTGCATAACGACGCTTGGAACCACCCAGCACCTTGATACACATCACGCGACGAGCACCCGAATTGTCTGCTACGTCAAGATAACTTTCTGCCTGAATCATTTCTCAGCTCTCCAAATAGCGCTCTGCTTCAAACCTCTGCAGCGCGCTCGTCAATTCGAACCAGACTCCATGTCTTGGTTTTTGAAATCGGGCGGTTTTCAGCCACAGTCACCAGGTCGCCAGTGCGGCCCTGATTCTCTTCATCGTGAGCATGCACCTTGGAAGTACGCATCATGTACTTGCCATAAATGGGGTGCTTGACTCGACGCACGATCTGAACCGTCACTGTCTTGTCCATTTTGTCACTGACCACGCGGCCGGTAACGGTACGCACGGTTTTCGCTTTCTCTGTCATTCTTCGCTACCCGCTTTTTCGTTGAGCAAGGTTTTAATGCGCGCGATGTCGCGACGCGTTTCTCTGATCAAATGAGGTTGACCCAACTGTCCAGTGGACTGCTGCATGCGCAACTTCAACTGATCTTTTCGCAGTTGCAGCAGTTGGTTGTTCAAGTCTTCTACCGACTTGTCTCGCAATTCATTTGCCTTCATCACATCACCGACCGTTTCACAAACGTCGTCTGCACAGGAAGCTTTGCTGCCGCAAGCTGGAATGCTTCGCGCGCGAGTTCCTCAGAGACACCTTGTACCTCGTAGAGCACACGTCCTGGCTGGATCTGCGCAACCCAGTACTCGACGTTACCCTTACCTTTACCTTGTCGGACTTCCAACGGCTTACCGGTAATCGGCTTGTCAGGGAAAACCCGAATCCAAATTTTTCCGCCCCGTTTGATGTGGCGGGTCATCGCTCGCCGTGCCGCCTCAATCTGTCGCGCGGTGATCCGGCCTCGACCAACGGCCTTAAGCCCAAACTCTCCAAAACTC
>CAYNQW010000334.1:0-1637 GCA_964399415.1 uncultured Hyphomicrobiales bacterium | reverse complement strand
GTGTCGAAGTCAATGCGCTTGGCCGTCCGATACGTGTGTTGCGCGATTTTGAACCATCTTCCGGTCAGGATGTGAGGTTGGCGCTGGATATTGGCGTGCAGCTCACCGCCGCAGAGGCTTTGCGTCAAGGGCGTTCCGAACGGGTTGAGATGTCGCTTCCCGAAGTTCAAAGAGCGATTGCCAATGACCGTGAGTTGAAATCGCACATTGCATCGGGTGATGATGTTGTTCTGCGAGACGCAAAGGGACGCCTGACGCCGGCGGAGTCCGGCGCTGTGGTGGTGATGGACATTGAAACAGGTGAAATTGTCTCAATGGTTTCGGCGCCGATGTACGACCCCAACATTTTTACCGAACGGCTGCTCACACGCGATTGGCGCAGGTTGAATGAACATCCTCGCGACCCGTTGTTGAACCGGGTCACATCCGGCATGTATGCGCCCGGATCGACTTTTAAGATGGTTGTTGCGCTGGCCGCATTGGAAGCAGGGATCATCAACGAAAAGACATCCTTTTTCTGCGATGGTGACATGGAACTGGGAAATGCGACATTCCACTGTTGGCAACGGCTGGGCCATGGTCGGGTAAATGTGGTGCGCGCGCTCGAGCAGTCCTGCGACGTATTCTTCTATGAAGTTGCCCTTAAGACAGGGATTGAGCGGATCAAGAATATGGCGCTAAGGCTTGGATTGGGCATGCCATCCGGCATCGATATACCGGGCGAGAAGCAAGGCATTATTCCAAGCCATGACTGGAAGGTGGCGACGCATGGTGTTGTATGGACACCCGGCGAGACGGTGGTTGCGGCCATCGGTCAGGGGTATGTGCTGACAACACCGCTACAATTGGCCCTGATGACAGCGCGAATTGCCAATGGCAAATATGCTGTTGAGCCGAGTCTGGTGGCGCGTAGCGGCCCGGTTGAGTTTGCGCCGCTTGATATTCCTGAGGGGCCGCTGCGCATCGTCCGCAAGGGAATGTTTGAGGTCATGCACGGTAGCCGTGGCACCGCAAGAAATTACAATCTTGGACAAGAGTTTGGCGGTATGTCGGGGAAAACCGGCACGGTGCAGGTCAAGCGGATTACCAAAGAGCAGAGAGAGGCCGGCATTATCGATAATATTGACCGGCCATGGAAAGAGCGTGATCACGCATTGTTTGTTGCCTATGCCCCGGTGAAAAATCCACGTTATGCGATTTCTGTAGTGGTCGAACATGGGGGAAGCGGGTCATCGATGGCGGCCCCGATTGCGCAGAAAATTCTCGCCAAGATCATCAGTTCTGACAGGAACATGGCATGAATACCCAACCCGTTACCATGGGGGTGAAATTCATCCGCTTCCCCTGGCATTTGCTGATTCTGGCCATGGCGTTGGTTGTTGTGGGGTCGCTGGCCCTGTATTCGGCTTCCGGGGGCTCTTGGTCGCCATGGGCCGGAAGGCACGCGGTCAGGGGGGCGATAGGTGCTGCAATCGTTATTATTCTGGGCTTTATTGACCTAAAATTTCTACGAAAATGGTCCTACGCGTTGCTGCTGGCATCAATTGTCTCGCTGGCAGTGTTGTTGGTCATCGACAGTGGACGGTTTGTGTCACGCTGGATCACCATTGCAGGCTTTACCTTTCAGCCTTCCGAAC
>CAYNQW010000333.1:0-1641 GCA_964399415.1 uncultured Hyphomicrobiales bacterium | reverse complement strand
AACTGGTTTTCGCGCAAGGTCAATCTGCCGCGATTTGTTTTGGTGATGGTGATTTCCGGGCGGTCACGCCGAAAGCATTGCCCTTTTTTATCCCCGCGGCAGGCGGTTTCATCAGATTGCGTAATCCGTAAATAGCTAAGCTGGCCGTCAGCCAGTTGAAAGCCTTCATCATCAAACATTTGGCAGGCATCATCTGGGGCGCGCTGACGTTGGGCAAATTCGCAAATAAACCAGATGCCCGGCCATTGGTTATCTGGCGTGCCAAACCCATCTGCACGCACCGATGTTGTGGGGATAGACGTACCGACAATCGCCAGCAGACCAAGCATCCCATAAACCAGCCAGCCTGCCAAAACCGCCGTGCCAACCCGCAAATCTGACAGGCGTGACAGGGGGCCGTTCCGCGACATATAGGGTGTTGTATCCATGATGAATTATGTGGTGATTAGCGGCGTATATGCAAGACCAGTGTGGCAAGAAACTGGGCGGCAAGCGGCACGATAATATTCAGTCCCAAAAGCGCATCAAGACCAAAACCCGCGTCAATCATCACCCCCATAATCATTGGTGACAGGGCAGATGCAAATACGCTTACCAGCAAGAACAGCGCTTTGATCTCGCCCATAAACCGCGTGCCATATATTTCCGCGACCAGCGCGGCATTTGCCGTGTGCGGCATTCCGATTGCGAGTCCAAAAAATATAAAAAATAGCGGGACGCCAAGTTCTATCGAGCCAAACAGCAAAGCAGCACAGGCCAGCGCATTTGGCAAAAGGGTGTGGGGGGCAACGCGCCGTGCTGAAAATCGGTCAATCAACTGGCCAATGGTCAGGCTGCCAATCACCGCAAAGATGGCATAAAGCACATAGCTTGCGGTCCAATGGCTGAGCGCAACGCCTTTGGCGTCAGCCAGAAAAAGCTGATGGAACAAAAGCCCGGTCAGCACAAAAGATGGCACCGCCACCAACCATAAAATAGCCAGCCAGAACCGTGGGTCGACAAGCACGTCACGCCGCCGCCAATGATCTGACGCTGATGTTTGGTTGGCATGATCTTGGGTCTGATCGGCGGACAGAATGCCGTCAATGCCTTCACCGTCTTGCAAGGCGGTGCGCCGCGTTAACTGGCGCAAAAATGGCGCGACAAGAATTAACGCTGATGCTGGCAATATAATCCAGATTGTCCGCCAGTCGAACAGGGCATGCAGTGCCACAACACCGGCTGGGCCAACTGATTCGCTGATTGTATGGCCAAGCTGGGCAATTGAAATGGCGCGGCCACGCGCCGCAACATAGCGCCTGGCCATAGCCGTGCTGTAGACATGCGTCATCATGCCTTGACCGAACATTCGCAACAGGTAAAGCCCGATAACCAGCATGATCAGTGAATTGATCTGGCTGAAAAACATAGCCGCCGAACACAGGCTGACCAAAATGAACAATGCCAGTTTTTCCAGCCGCATCGTGTCGGCCAGCTTGCCAAGCCATAACAGGCTTATGGCACTGGCGGTTGTGGCAATGGCATAATAAGTGCCAAAATCACCATGGCTTAGGTCAAGTGCGGCGCGGATATCATCAGAAAATAGCGAAATAAAAAATGTTTGGCCAAGTGATGACCAAAACGCCATGATCATGCCAAATA
>CAYNQW010000332.1:0-1648 GCA_964399415.1 uncultured Hyphomicrobiales bacterium | reverse complement strand
TCGCTGTTCAGTCTGCGATCGACAGCAGCCCATTCGCTCAGACGGGTGATTTCCCGATTACGGTCGAGGCAACGACTGACGAAAATGGTGACTGGGGTCTCACTTTTGCGTCCGAGGACGGCTACAGCATCCAGCTCGGCGGGACGAAGTTCTTAACCGACGTTCTGGCGATGAACGTATCGACGGTCTCGTCGACGCCTGACGTTGACGTATCTGCCGAGCGAACGCTGACAATTTCTGCCGGTCCAGTCGATGAGGCAGCGACACGGTTGGCGATTAATGTGAACGGCGGTGGATTCTATGATATCGACTTGGCATCGTATCTCACTGATGCCGGAGTCAGCGGTGCCGCTACAACCGTCACAGAAGACCAGTTTGTAGAGGCGCTGCAGGCGGCTCTCGACGATAGTGTGTACTTTACAGATGACGAAGCGGTCACTGTGTCTGTCACCAGTGCCGGCCTAATTCAGCTCGACGTCGCGGGGGGTGATGGTACGATTGTTGTTGCCGAGCACAGTGCTTACCGAGGCCTCGGTGTCTCGAGCGGGCTCGCCGAAACCTTAACGGGAACGGTCGCTAATGCTTCGGATCTGGGGAACGGTTTTGGTACATCTGACGCCGCCCAGTCAGGAACCGGTGGCTCAATTGTTCTAGGGGCTACTGCGAATACCGCAAATGGTGACGCACAAGACTCCAATTACGTGAAGCCGTTCGGTATCGCCCCGCTTGAGGTGGTGGCTAATACCGGGGATGAGCTTTACATCTCAATTGATAGCGGTGCTGAGACATTGCTAACCATACCGGCTGGCGATTATCTCAACATGGCTGATCTGGCGACCGCGGTGCAGGCGCAGATCGATGCGTCAGTCCAGATTGGATCGTCGGCCGCGGTAACTGTCACGGTGTCCGCGGTTCAGGATACCTCCGATGATACGTGGGGCTTGTCGTTCGCGAGCTCGGATGGATCACAGATGGACTTGTTCGGTAACTTCCTCGGATCGACGCTGTCTGTCAGTACAGGTTCGGACAACGCCACCCAGCTCGGTCGATCCTCAAAGACGTTTACGAATGTCGGCGCCGATATTGACGCAACTAACGATCAGATCACGATTGACAACCACGGTCTGACGACAGGCGACGCGCTAGTCTACTCGGATGGAACAACCGCAGATGGAGGCCTGCCGCTTGTTGATGCGACGACCTACTACGCGATTGTCGTCGACTCGAACACAATCCAACTGGCGAGCTCTACTGGAAACGCTACCGCCGGAACTGCAATCACTCTCGATGGTTTGGGGTCCGACGATCAATCGCTCACGCTCACAGGCGACCCGATCACCATAGCTGCGGTTGGGGTTGCACCAGTCGGTGAGGCTGGATATCGTAGCTCGGTATCGGCAGGCGCCTACGCCAACGGGATCAACCTGGAGACTGACAACGAGGTGACCATCGAGGTCATCGATACGGTCACCGGTGCGATTCATTCACAGACGGTCGCGCTGGGGTCAGCCGCAAGCTCAGTCTCATTTGACGAGTACATGTCTTACCTTGAGGCGGCCGCAAATACGAGCTTCGTCGATGAAGGCTTTACTTTTGCCTCGGCAGGGTCGGGGACCAGTTACAGTCTGACCTTTGAACCGGCCGGTGG
>CAYNQW010000331.1:0-1655 GCA_964399415.1 uncultured Hyphomicrobiales bacterium | reverse complement strand
ACTGCCGCCGCCAAGGTCACCGACAATGCCATCAACATCAACAAAGCCGCTCAATACCCCTTTGCCAGCAAATCCAGATTCTTCTTCACCCGATAGAATTCGGATTTGGGTTTGTAAAATGGCTTCCGCGGGCACCAGAAAATCTTGTGCGTTTTGAGCCTTTCGCACCGCTTCAGTCGCGAAAATTTTCAGGGCATCAATGTCGCTGGCTTTGATGATTTGAGCAAATCGCTCAAGTGCTTCTAACGCATGGGCAATGCGATCCGGGGCAAGACGTCCCGTTTCGCTCAACCCTTCACCAAGACGACACACTTCACGTTCGTTAAACTGAGGGTGAGGAAGACGCCCCCCCGCACGATAAATCACCAAACGGATGGAGTTTGACCCAATATCAATCAGGCCAATGGTGTTCTCATCGCCACTGCCATCACCCTGTTGAAATAATTTAGCAATTGCCTTTGCAGATGTCATGGATGGGCTAGGCTTCTGGTTAAGGTTGCAGATTTTGTTCGGATTTTTTCAACGCTGACCCGCGCCCAGAAAGACTAGGATTGGTCATGAAGAAATGATGCGCGGAAAAACCTTGATCATCTTTAGGGGTGATCCGTTCATAACTGCCATCAGGATTGAGCATCCAACTATTGAGCGTGTCGTTAAGATTGGCGGTCATTACCTGTTCAAGGATTTGTCGCTTAACCGTTGGGTTTTCAATCGGCATCAGCACTTCAACACGGCGATTCAAATTCCGAGGCATCAAGTCTGCTGAAGAAATATAAACCGCCGCCGCATCGGAAGGCAGAGGTTTGCTATTAGCAAAAGCGTAAATGCGCGCGTGTTCCAGAAAACGGCCAATCAAGGATCGGACGCGAATATTTTCCGACAGCCCTTTCACGCCGGGGCGAAGGCAACAAATTCCTCGCACCACCAATTCGATGGGCACCCCTGCTTGCGAGGCTTGATACAAGCGGTCAATGCAATCGGGGTCTACCAATGAATTTACTTTAATCCAAATGCCGCTTGGCTGACCAGCCTTGGCCGCGGCGATTTCCCGATCCACCGCGTCATTGAAGGTTGACCGTGCCGTCACCGGCGCGAAAGCCACTTTCTTCAAATCATGCGGTTCGACATAACTAGTCATGTAATTGAAAATACGCACCATATCGGAGCAAATTTCAGGATCAGACGTGAAGAAGGATAAATCGGTATAAATCTTTGCGGTGACCGGATGATAATTGCCTGTCCCGCAATGAGCGTAAGACCGAAGACCATTATCTTCCTGCCGCACCACCAATGAGAGTTTAGCGTGCGTCTTCAAATCGACAAAACCATAGACCACTTGCACGCCAGCACGTTCCAAATCACGGGCAAGACGAATGTTCACTTCTTCGTCAAACCGCGCTTTGATTTCAACCATCGCCGTGACAGATTTTCCAGATTCCGCCGCTGAAATCAAGGCGCGCACAATCGGCGAATTCGGCAAAGTTCGATAGAGCGTTTGGCGAATGGAAATAACTTTCGGGTCTTCGGCGGCTTGCCGCAAAAATTGCAGCACCACATCAAAACTTTCATAAGGATGATGAACAACGATATCTTTTGATCGAATGGCCGCGAAACAATCGCCGCCAAAATCGCGGATGCGTTCTGGAAAACGAGGA
>CAYNQW010000330.1:0-1659 GCA_964399415.1 uncultured Hyphomicrobiales bacterium | reverse complement strand
CGCGGAAAATCCCCTTATTGGCGGTGGAAGCGCCGGTAAACGCGCCTTTTTCATGACCAAATAAAATCGCTTCCAGCATATTGTCAGGGATGGCGGCGCAGTTGATCCCGACAAAGGCTTGCCCTTTGCGGGAAGAATGATCATGGACAAAGCGCGACAACACTTCTTTGCCGGTGCCCGTGGGCCCATTGATGAACACCGTGACATCGGTGGCGGCGACTTTCTTGGCCAAGGTTAGCATCGCTTCGCTGGACGTGCTGCCAACCGCGAGATGACCAGTTGTATCAATTAGTGACGCCACCGTGTTGAGTCCATAATCAATCGCTGGGTCAATCACGTGGCGTTTGGGCAAGTCGATCTTCAGCATTTTGCCGCCAAGGTCAGTGGTGATGGCAAAGTGATCCTGATTTTCATTAATCACTAGGATTTGCCGAGCACGGCTTTGGCGTGCCAATTCCACGATATGATCACGTCCACCTGATTTTTCCAGATATGCATGGGAGACCATCAAGACCGCGCCTTGCGTTGCCGCGTCTTGACCAGGCGTTAAATCTGACACGTCAAACATGCGTCTTGTCAGGATGGAACGCAGAGCGTCCGCAGCGTCAAAGCATTCTGTTGCAAGCCGGATTTGAGTCATGATGTCCTCTATTCGTTCAAAAATAATAATCCGAAACGAAAGAGGCAAAAACCTTGCCAAATGAAACTAATTATTAAAACTTTCTTATAAGCGTCTGTATATTAACAAAAAATTAATGATAAATTGCGCATATTCAAATTAAGTATTTTGGCGTTGGTTTTTTGACGCGGCTTGATTTTTTGCCAATTTTTTGTCAAAATTTAGACATTATCCTTTAGGATTATCCATGAGTACTAGCATCGAGACATTTATCACCGGTCAATCGGCAGCCATGATGGCGGTCAAGAATATGATTGGTATGGTTGCTCCATCTTCCACCACGGTGTTGGTCTTAGGCGAGACAGGCACTGGCAAGGAAATGGTGAGCCAAGCGCTGCATCACGCGTCTAAGCGCAAGGGCAATTTGGTGTCTGTTAATTGCGCCGCCATTCCCTCGGAATTGCTGGAATCCGAATTGTTTGGGCATGAAAAGGGCGCGTTCACCGGTGCTGATCGGCCACGAGAAGGGCGGTTTGAACTGGCTTCTGGCGGCACGTTATTTCTGGATGAAATTGGAGATATGCCGCTGTCTTTGCAATCAAAACTGTTGCGTGCCTTAGAAGATCGCACCATCCAACGGGTTGGTGGCGGCAAGGATATTAGCGTTGATTTTCGCTTGATTTGCGCGACGCATCAAAACCTCAAACAAAAAGTTGATGACGGCAGTTTCCGCGCCGACCTTTATTACCGCATCAATGTTTTCCCGTTGCAATTGCCGAGTTTGGTGGAACGCAAAGTTGATATCCCCATGCTGATTGATGAGATTTTGGCTGCTATGCGTAAGCGAGGCGACACGGCTGATTTCAGTTTTGATGATGAAGCCATTGCCGAATTGATGCGGTATTCTTGGCCGGGCAATGTCCGCGAATTGCGCAATGTGCTTGAACGGGCGTCGGTGTTGTTCGCGGGTAAAACCATCACCGCCGATCAAGTGCGCGAAAACCTGATCCGCATGAAAGCGCCAAAACCCGAGGTGGAAG
>CAYNQW010000329.1:0-1673 GCA_964399415.1 uncultured Hyphomicrobiales bacterium | reverse complement strand
GTTTCTGGCGCGGGATAGCCCGGGAAAGCGTCAATATCACCCGCCATCATCGCGGCAAAAGCGGCGGTGGGATCAGCAATAAACTTGAACACCGCGCGATCAAGCGCAACGGGATTGCCCCAATAATTGGGGTTTTTTACCAATTCAACACGGTCGCCCTGCATCCATTTTGAAAATTGGAAAGGGCCGGTGCCGATAGGCGCTGTTTTGGCCAGATCAACACTTTCAGGCGCAAGGATCACGGCATCGCCCCAAGCCAAATTGGTGATGAAACCGCCATCCGGAGCGGTGAGGGTAACCCGAACGGTTTGCGGCGTGATCACCTCGACCGATTGAATGCCGGTGAAGAGTCGTTTTTGCGCGTTGGTGGAGTCATCGGCGCGCGCGCGATCGAGGGAAAATTTCACATCATCGGCGTCAAAGGCAGAGCCATCATGAAAAGTGACGCCGCTATGCAAAGTAAAGGTATAGACCAGCCCATCGCTTGAAATATCCCATGATTTTGCCAGCGCAGGAACAATAGAGCCATCCGCTTGATAGCGTGTCAGGCCTTCAAACACATTGGCGTAAACCACTTCATCAATAGCGGCGGCGGCACCGCTGGTGGGGTCAAGGTTTGGCGGCTCCAATTGCATCCCAATGGTGATGGTGGTTTTTGCCATGGCGGTGCTTGATAAAGCGACGCTGATTGCCGTCAAGCCAGCCACAAATAGAGATTTCAAATGCATCACGCCCTCTTGTAAACAGACCATGCAAGGCTTTAAGCGCAGCCAAGATGATCACGTTGAGTTAAGCCTTCGATTGAAAGCCTGCACATGAGGCTTTAGTGACGGATTGCTGTTGTTTTGACAAGTGTTTTCCATCGCTTTTTGGTATTCGGGCAGGGATTGCCTCAGCCTTTGATCCTTAAGAGCAAAACTAACGCTTCAGGCCAAGTTGATTTTAGCGTCGTTTTCCGTATCCTTAAGGCCATTCCAACACATGATTAGCGCGGAAGATTCCAGCAGGATTGCCCTGCTTTGATCGTTTCCGCCGCTCCGTAAGCCTTGCATGATCATCCAGAAGGGAAGGAGTCCCAATGGGCATCTGGTCCTCTTTTGTTGGCGGCTTGTTTCATCAAAGCCTGAAGCAACAGGTCACCGCCATCAACACCAAACAACCAAGCGCCACCAAGAAAGCCGCGGATATCATTGACACATTATTTACCAGCGACGAAGAGCGGCTCGACAAACAAGCCGTCTTGGCGCGCATTGCCCTGCAATCAGATACGCTGCAAACCTTGCCGACGATCAGGGCAATTATGTTGCTGGCACCGTCGTTGGAGGGGATGCGGAAGGCGATACCCTTGAATCCATTGAGAAAGTTGTAGGTTCAGCCTTTGACGATGTGCTGACTGGGAATGACGGAGTTAACATATTTGAAGGTGGAGCGGGCAATGATACGCTCAATGGCGGTGGCGGTGATGATCCCTTAGATGGCGGTGGCGGCCAAGATATCCTCCACGGTGGGGGTGGTCGAGACATTTTTATCATTGATGTTAATGCCGTCAATTCCGTTGATACGATATTGGATTTCACCCAAGGTGAAGATAGGCTGCGTGTTGAACTCGATGAAACCGCAACCTTTGCTGATTTTGCCGCGACGGGTTTAACGCAGAAGCCTACGGGTCCAGG
>CAYNQW010000328.1:0-1678 GCA_964399415.1 uncultured Hyphomicrobiales bacterium | reverse complement strand
AGACTTCATCTGTCACTCACGATTCTCTTGGGGTCTTCACGGATATTCCGTCTCCTTTCAGGGCTACTCGGTACCATTCTCTGGCGGTTGATGCACTTAAACTGCCCAATTGCCTCGAGGTCACGGCTACCACCGATGATGGCGAAATTATGGGCATGCGGCACAAGGATTATCCTGTCCAGGGAGTTCAGTTTCACCCCGAATCGATACTGAGTGAATATGGACATCAATTGCTAAAAAATTTTCTGGATCAAAGGTAGTAATGATGATTCGTGAAGTCCTCGGGCAGTTTCTGAAAGGTCAAGATTTGTCGCATGACCAAATGGTCGAAGCGATGAGAATGATCATGGGCGGGCGTGTGCCCCCAGAGTTGATCGCGGGATTTTTGGTTGGGCTGCAGGTCAAGGGTTATACCGTAACAGAGATGACTGCAGCCGCTCAGGTCATGAGGGAACTATCGTCAAAAGTCGAGGCAGCGGACGAAGAAAAACTGGTTGACACGTGTGGCACCGGTGGTGATGGCACGAAGACATTCAATATCTCTACCGCCGCAAGTTTTGTCGTTGCAGCAGCTGGAGGACGGGTGGCCAAACACGGCGGCCGGTCGGTATCGAGCTCCTCCGGCAGTGCCGACGTTCTCGAGGCCCTTGGGGCTCGAATTGATCTTGAGCCAGCTCAGATTTCCGAATGTTTGAATGAAGTTGGAGTAGGTTTCATGTTTGCGCCTGCGCACCACTCTGCGATGAGGTACGCGGCGCCGATTAGAAAGAAGCTGGGGATCAAGACCCTTTTTAACGTGCTAGGCCCGTTGACCAACCCAGCGGGTGCAAAACGCCAAGTCATGGGAGTTTACGACTCAGCGTTGTTGGTGAAACAGGCTGAGGTGCTACAAAACTTGGGGAGCACACGCGCAATGATCGTGTGTGGTGATAATGGTTTGGATGAAATATCTCCCTCGGGAGTGACTCATGTTGCCGAACTTCATGAGGGCCGAATTAGCGAGTACACGGTTTGTATAGAGGATTTTGGACTTGCCCCTGTTGACCTATCGTCTATATGCGTTAATGGTGTTGACCAGGCCGTGAAAATATTGCGAGATTCGCTCTCTGGAGAATTCGAGCAGGGCAAAACAGCTGTGAGCCTGAATGCTGGAGCTGCGCTCTATGTGCTTGGACTTTTTGAGTCCCTACAAGAGTCAGTCGGGCTCGCGAGGTCTGTTATTGAGTCCGGCGCTGCGCTTGAAAAGTTAGAGGAGTTCGTGGCGTATTCCAATACGATATGACGCCAATTCGTTTTTTCCAAAATATCTAAGGTTCAGTGATGGCCGATGTACTATCGCAGATAATTCGAACTAAGAGGGAGGAGGTCGCAAAGGCCTCCGCTATTTACTCTTTGAGTGACTTGGAGCAACAAATTCCTGGAGCGCCGGAGCCTCGGGGCTTTGAAGAGGCGATAGCCTCTCGTGTAAACCAGGGTCAAACTGCTGTGATCGCGGAAATTAAAAAAGCGAGCCCGAGTAAGGGTGTGATCAGAGAAAACTTCGACCCTGTAGAAATTGCCGTCTCTTACGAGACTCATGGGGCGGCGTGTTTGTCCGTGCTCACCGATCGAGATTATTTTCAGGGTTCACCCGACTTCCTAGTTGCAGCCCGCTCCGCCACGCACTTGCCGACATTGC
>CAYNQW010000327.1:0-1719 GCA_964399415.1 uncultured Hyphomicrobiales bacterium | reverse complement strand
TTTCCGGTGGCTTCGACTAAAACATCGATACCGCCGGCATCAATCATGGATTGTGTGCTGTCGAAGAACTCAGTTGCCTTCAGTTGTGCATCTGACCAACCAACCGTGCGACAGGATTGTTTGGCGCGATCAGGGTCAAGATCGGCAACGGCTTTGACTTCAAGACCGAGGGTTGTTGGAACTTGGCTTAAAAACATCGAGCCGAATTTTCCAGCTCCAATCAGTCCAACTCGGACTGGGCGATCAGCGCGTTTGACGAGTTCGTCGTAGAGATACATGAAATGTCCTTAAGCCGGTTGTGACAGCAACTCTTGAAGGCAACCGTCCTCAAGCGCTTGGATGGGAGTGAAGTCGCGATGAGCGATCCATTCCTCGCGATTGAACGCTCTGATGTGGTTGCTGACTTCGCAAAGCGAGAGATACACGATCGTCCGGCCGAATGGTGAAATGTTTGGCGGACTTGCGTGCACGAGCAGGGATGAGAAGAGCAACATACTTCCGGCGGGGCCGGTCGGGGCTACACACCCGCCTTGCTCTGCGAGCTCAGTCACAGTTTCACGATCCAGTGTCCAAAGCGGGTAGCTGGTGGTCTCCAGGTCGTGGCCGGCTTTCACCACGCCATGTTTGTGACTTCCTGGGATGAACAATAAAGGCCCATTTGCCGCGGTCACGTCGTCAAGAAAAACACTTATATTCATGGCCCGAGGTTCTGGCATCTCGTCATCCCGTTTCCAGGTGCCGTAGTCCTGATGCCACTGCCAAACCGCGCCGTCAAACGGTGCCTTTGCGTTCACCTTGTACTGGTGCATGTACACCTTACCATCAAGGAGTTGCTCAACTGGTTTGATGAGGCGGGGGTGTGCGCCGAGGCGTCTAAACCCCTCGTTATATTGGTGGGCGGCGAACGCTGTCCGCGCGACGCCGCTCTTTTCCCTCCACACCTCTTTACGATCCATCTGGTAGATCGCCTCTGCCTCACCTTTCAGGAACGCAGCCTCTTCGGTTGAGAACAGGTTAGGTAAAAATAAGTAGCCGTCACGATCAAATTGGTCGAGCTGTTCTTGTGTCAGTTTCATGGATTTTTCCTCGGTCTACTGTCTATGACTCGGTCAAACGTTGGTAGGTCATTTGGCCGGCTGAGTCTGTATGGTCGGTGGCCCGCTTTCGTGCGAGGTCTGGGTCGCCGTTGATGATTGCTTCCGCGATTCGGTGGTGGTCGTCCCAGATACTTGGCCGAATCTCCTGATTTTCAAGTACCTGATGCATCGAGCGGACCATGTGGCTCCATGACTGGTCCGCCAGCCTTGTTATTTCGGGGTTACCGGACCGCTCATAAAGCGTGCGGTGGAACGCAATATCGGCGAGCGCGAGTTCCTGAATCGAGCCGCTGGTAGACGCCGCGGTTCCCTGGTCGATGAGTTTTTTGAGAAGCTCTGTCAGCTGATTATCAACGCGTTGAGCGCAGAGATACGCGGCGAGTCCATCAATCGCCCCACGGACTTGATAAAGGTTACGGAGTTGTTCGGGTACGATAGCGGCGACCATCTTGCCTTTCCGGCCGTAGTCCGAGATCAGACCCTCTCTCTCTAGCAACACTAGCGCGTGGCTGACGGGCTGGCGGCTTACACCGAGATGCTCCGCGAGCTCCTCTTGCCGAAGCGGGGACCCCGGATTCAAAGCTCCTGAGAGTATTTGTTTCCTGATCGCGTCGTAGACCTG
>CAYNQW010000326.1:0-1721 GCA_964399415.1 uncultured Hyphomicrobiales bacterium | reverse complement strand
AAAAATTCCAATTTTTCATAAGGGTCAATCCATGTTTTTCCGGTGGGCCATTCTTGCGCCAAAGAGAAAGTGAACAAAAGCATGAGTTATCGTCAGAGCAGCACAAACCCCAGCATCAAATCTAGAGCTGCCAACCCACTGATATCTTTGATCGTCCCAGTTTTTAACGAAGAGCAAAGCTTAGCGATGTTTATGGATGCAGTGGTCAACAAGCTAGCAGGACTTCGGCTGGAAATTATCTTTATTGATGATGGCAGCACTGATAACACTATGTTGCTCTTACGGCAAATATCAGCAATGAACAACCATGTTCAAATTCTAAAATTAAGCCGGAATTTTGGCAAGGAAGCAGCACTGACGGCTGGACTAAAACATTGTAATGGTGAAGTTGCCATTCCTGTTGATGTTGACTTGCAGGACCCACTGGAAATCATCCATGACTTTGTCGCAAAATGGCGGGAAGGTTTTGATGTTGTGCAAGGCGTTCGTCATGAAAGGCAGAATGATGGCTTTTTAAAGCGTTACAGTGCTAGCAAATATTACCAAATATTCAATTATATTTCGGATTTGAAAATGACACCCCATTCAGGTGATTTTCGCCTGCTAGACCGCAAAGCTATTAATGCTTTAATGGAGTTGCCCGAGCGTGTGCGCTTTATGAAGGGACTTTTTACTTGGATTGGCTTCTCCACCACTGAAGTAAGTTACCGCCGCCTAAAACGCTCTGAAGGTCAAAGCAAATTCAAATTCAAACAGCTCTTCAGATTGGGCCTTGACGGTGTGATCAGCTTTTCATCCATGCCTATTCGGATTTGGAGTGTAATTGGTATGGTGATCGCGATTCCTGCAATTATCTTCATGTTTTACATCGTCATCAGAACATTGTTCATGGGCATTGATGTTCCGGGGTACGCGTCTATAGTCTCGATTGTTTTATTTTTAGGCGGCATTCAATTCATCACTCTGGGTGTTATTGGGGAATATGTAGGGCGCATTTTTATCGAAGTAAAAGGCCGCCCAATTTACATCATCGAAGAGACAATCTTAGCGTCAGTGAATAACGATGATTAAATTGCAAATCAGAAACGAGTTGCGACGCATCATCATTTTCGGCATCGTGGGCGTTGGTGCAACCTTAACACACATACTTGTTGCAAATTTGTTCTACGCGGTAATCAAGGACAGGATCACCGCCTCATTGGTAGGATTTTGCTTGGCGTTTGTTTTTTCCTATCTGGCGCATCGTCGGTTTACTTTTCATGATGCAGTAAATGGCTCACCCTTTCGCTTTGCTATAGTTGCTGGCTCGGGGTTTCTATTCAGTCTTTTCGTTCTTGACCATCTTGCGTCATTACCAGCATGGTTGGCTTTGACGCTATCTATTGGTGTCATTCCATTATGGAGTTTTTTAATGTCGCGGCTATGGGTGTTCCGCTTTCCGCAGGTCTAAAGCGGGTTGCAATTTACCTGGTATGAAGATACACACTCGCCGCTACACTTGTGCTTCAAGACTGGCGCAAGGTGGTGTGGATATCCGGCGTGTAAAGGATTGGATGGGGCATACAACCATTCAAACCACTATGATCTGCGCTCTCCTTGCCCCAACAGACCTTTTTGTTGGTGCAGATGTACTAGATCAAGTGTCACCAGCAGTTTCAGACGGTTCAAATAATGTTGTATCGTGGGGACAAAATTGTGGGACAAATAAAGGACAAATGGTA
>CAYNQW010000325.1:0-1750 GCA_964399415.1 uncultured Hyphomicrobiales bacterium | reverse complement strand
TTTTTTGCCCCGGTGTTGTTGTCTGGCGCTCTTTCAACCGGTGCTGATATTGCCGCCGCCCAAATGATGGGGGCTGATTTCGCCTATATGGGGACACGGTTTATCGCCACCAAAGAATGCGCTTCGCCCGATGCTTACAAAGATATGATTGTCGCCTCCAAGCAAGCCGATATCGTCACCACCGATATCGTCACGGGGGTTCATGCAAGTTTCATTAAATCTAGCCTCGATCAAGCGGGGATAGATCTCAATAACCCCAATGATCATGGCACCTTAGATATCAATGAAGAATTGGGGGAAGCTCTGCAAGAATCAAACACCAGCAAACCATGGCGTGATATATGGTCCGCCGGCCAAGGCGTTGGCAGTATTGACGATATCCCGAGCGTTGAAGAATTGGTGGATCGCTTGGTTGAGGAATATCATGCCGCTTCTCATGCCCATGCCCAACGATTGATCAAGGAAACGTAATGGCTGACTTTACCTTTAACACCACCCCATCGATTCGTTTTGGCAGTGGGATGCTCGCCAAGGATGCGATGAATCAAACAAGGCTTTTGGTCAATAACCCAAGGCCAGTCACCGAAGACGATGCTCGCGCCATCTATCAGGCCGCTTGGTAAGCCCCATGATCAAAAAACTCTTCCGCAAACCTGAACCGACTGCTGATCGCCGCCGCCGTTTGATGGGGGGATTGCTGGATGTGTTCGATTATTTTGAGGGCAAGTCTTGGGCCACCATTCTTGGTGTGGTGATCCTTTTGGTGTTGATCGTGATCTCGTTCTTGCCGTCAGGGGCGTGATGGCCGCTTATTCTTGGCGTTGCGCGGCATAGAGTGCCACCGCCGCCGCATTCGACACGTTTAACGATTCCGCCTCATCATCGATCGGGATTCGCACCAACAGATCGGCATGATCTTCGGTTAGACGGCGAAGCCCTTTGCCTTCAGCCCCGAGGATAATGCCCAACCGATCATGCTCTGCAAGATGAGGCAACGGCGTATCCCCACGGGCGGTCATTCCCGCTAGAATAAATCCATGATCTTGTAATTTTTCCATGGCCCGCGCCAGATTGACAACACGGATTAAGGGCAGGTGATCCATAGCACCAGACGCGGTGCGAAGCATGGCGCCATTTTCTTCAGGGCAATGGCGATCGGTGGCGATGATGGCGCAAGCCTTAAACGCACGGGCAGAGCGCATGATCGCGCCAATATTGCGGGCATCGGTGATCTGATCCAGCAGAAGAACAAGGGGGCGAGGAGAGGTGATGGCTTCCAGCCAATCGTCTAAAGACGGTTGATCCAAAGGCCGGGCGATGGCCACAATCCCTTGGTGAACAATATGCTCGTCTCGGCTGAAGGCTTGCAACGCATCGCTCATCACGACTTTATCCATGGTGATGATTTTAAGGTCTTGGGATGGCAATAAATCGGTCAGCCAATCTTTCATCTCTGGCGCGGCATAAAGGCTGAGAAAACGGCGGTTAGGATTCTTGAGGGCTTCGCCCACGGCGTGCCGCCCCCAAATCATCACCGCGTCACGTGGGCATGAAATGGCGGCATGGGGTGATGGTTTTTGCCGGGTTGATGCGCGCGATGGATGGGGTTGGTTGCGGCCATGGGATCGCTCTTTTGAATGGGATGAAGGCGGTGATGGTCGCCGAGGTTGTTTTTTTCGCATGTTTTTTTGCATAGAGGCGACTTTCATGTTGACAAAACCATGCGGAATTCATACCACGCATGACCAAG
>CAYNQW010000324.1:0-1751 GCA_964399415.1 uncultured Hyphomicrobiales bacterium | reverse complement strand
GAAATTCATTGAGGTCATGAAGGATGTCAAAGACGCCTCCAGTTCTGCTTCATCAGTTATCCCTTCGGTTGCATATGCTGCGAGAGAGGAAATTGGTGTCACGTAGGTCACGCCTGCTGGCGCTTTCAAGAATTCGACTGGGGCTAGCGTGTCTTGGTCAATTCCGCCCTCAGCAATGATCGACACGCCGGCAAGTGAGGCAGTCGTTGAGAATGTATAGGCACCAAGCTCATCTGTGGTTGCACTAGGCTCGCCATTATCGTAGGCCCCGTTTCCGTTAAGATCTGCATACACGAACGAATCTTTTACGTAACCATCGATGACGGCGCCAGATATCGAAACTAACGGCCCAGAGGCACCACCGCCGCCGACAGAGGCGCCGGAGGACGACACCACTGCATCCGTCACCAGCTCAGTCAGCACGATATCGCCAGCAACAACGTTGGCTGTCGAAAAAGTCCCAGCCATCGCAAGCCCACCGCCAGCGGCCACAGCACTAAACACACCTACATCATCTACACAGGTAGTCTCTTGGCTGTTAGTGCATTCAGCTTCGTTATTCGTCTGGTCGGGCTCGCAATTCTGAGTGGGGCTATCTGTCCCATGTTGAGGATTAGCTGAAGGACCACATTGTCCCGAGCGGTCGTCACTCAGCGTGTCACCCGAACCGCTATGACCGCCTCGGCCAGATGACCCTTGAGCCTGTCCCTCAGCATTCGAAGACGTATTTTCAGAACCTTGATCAAGCTGTACAAGCAGATCAGATGTAACATCAGACAAGCCCAGAGCCTGCTGCACATAATCAAGTGCAAAATCCGTAATGTTAAGTAATGCTGGTTGCACGGCCTCAGAGGTGACCCATGCGCGCTCAGTATATCCAAGCTGGCTGGCCTGAATGAGCGCCAACGCGTCGCGCGAATTCTGAAAGGAAGCACCAACAGAGACAACTTCACTGATTAATGCGTTAGGGAATAAGGACCTGGCTTGATTGACTTGAACTGTGTCCGAATCATCTGAGAATTGATTAATCAACAGTACAAGACCACCGCCGCCTAGAAGAGGGCGCGCGTCGGAGCGAAGAACCTTGGTTCCTCTGTTGCCACTCTTGATCGCGACTCGTCTGCTGGCCATGTATTACCTCTGCTGAATCTTCAGAAGCTGATCAATCAAACTTCAACATACTATCTGCTAGTGCGTAGTCCCGTCATCATCTGTGGGCTCAACGGACGCATCACCTTCTTTAGCTTCTTCTTTACGCTTGAGTACACCCTTGTCAACCAACTGATTAACAACCTGCTCAGTCGTTTTCTGCAAGCTAATGAGTGTTCGAAGCGACATACTCAATCTGCCGAGTACTTCCTGATCAGGTAACTGACCTTCTTCCGCTTTTAAGGTGCTGAAACCGGTCAATTCCATACGAACGGTCGCGCCTTGCACCGAAACCTGTCCAATACCATCAATATACTTATCATCCATGAGTTATCTCTCTACTATTCGTTCAACTAAATTTTTAAATATGCCACTCAAACGAGTGGCCTACGTAACGTGACCCAGCTTCTCCCCACACAGGGGTGAGAAGAGGCTGGTTTTTTATTATGCCGTTGTGGTTGTCACCACATCGAACTCTTCCACTGTCGGCACTGTTGCCGTGAAGTAGAAGTCCAATAACACGTCATCACTGGTGTCACCCGTGGTCCCACTGTCCATCTGAACACGATGATCAGGACCATTGGTCACATCAACTGAGACTG
>CAYNQW010000323.1:0-1753 GCA_964399415.1 uncultured Hyphomicrobiales bacterium | reverse complement strand
CATGCGCGTCATCGCAGTTAGGCTGTACGAGCTGATTTCGTGTGCGATACGGAACCCTTCGCGGGTTGTGGCGTCGACAAAGCGGCCGTCCAGTTCTTCCTTGGGCGAGAAGGCGACCGAGTGAACCAAGACATCCAAGCCATCCCAATGCCTACCGAGTTCGTCAAAGGTGCGCTGGATTTCTTCGTCAGTCGATACATCGCAGGGTAGGGTCAGACTGCAGCCGACTTCGGGCGCGAGCTTTTCGACCCGGGATTGCAGTTTGTCGTTTTGATAGGTGAGGGCGATTTCCGCGCCTTCACGGTGCATCGCCTGCGCGACCCCCCATGCGATGGAACGGTTGCTGGCCACACCAACAATGAGGACTTTTTTGCCCTGCATGAAACCCATGATGCCTACCTCGGATTTACTCAGAATTGATTGAATCAATGTGTTTTTGTTATGGACGAATCCCGGTAATCTTACACCAATGAGAGAGACCCGCAGCGTCGATTTGTCGGCAGGAGCACAAACCTTCCATCGCCCGAACGGGGTCTTTGTCTGGTTCTTCCGGTTTTTCCTTGGGCTTGCGCTGGCTGGAGTCGCGTTGTTGGGGCTTGCGGGCTGTGATGCGGTCTGGAACAGCCCCTATCCTGCCGCAGAAGCGAGCCACAACACCCTGTATCGCTCGTTCTCGCAGCGTCCAAAGCACCTCGACCCGGCGCGTTCGTATAGCTCGAACGAATATGCCATTTTGGCGCAGATCGTCGAACCGCCGTTGCAATACCACTACCTCAAGCGGCCCTATACCCTTGAGCCGTTGACGCTCACTGCATTGCCGGAGTTGGTCTTTCTCGATGCGACGGGCGCTGAGTTGAAGGATGGGACTGCGTCGAAGCAGATTGCCTTCAGTCGTTACACCCTACGTTTGCGCGAGGATGTGCGCTACGCCCCGCATCCAGCCTTCGCCCAAGATGAAAACGGATTCTTGTACAACGACCTTGATGCTGAAACGGTAGCGTCATTGCGCTCACCATTGGATTTGAATGTGCATGGAACCCGTGCCGTGCGTGCGGAGGACTATGCCTATCAGATCCGTCGACTGGCTGATCCCAATCTGCATTCGCCAGTCTTCAGCATTCTCGAAGACTACATTGTTGGTTTGCGCGAGGCGCGCGAGGCCATTCGTGTACAGCGCGAAGCATTAGGCGAGGGCGCTTGGCTGGATTTGCGCAGCATCGAGCTCAGTGGTGTCGAGGTGCTGGATGCATCCACCCTACAGATCACGCTGAAGGGACGTTATCCGCAGTTCGTGTATTGGTTGGCGATGCCGTTCTTTGCGCCGCTGCCTTGGGAGGCGGATCAGTTCTTCGCGCAGCCGTCCTTGCAAGCTGCCAATCTCAGTCTGGATTGGTATCCAGTCGGCAGTGGTGCCTATCAGCTGATCGAGAACAACCCGAATCGGCGCATGGTGCTGACCCGTAATCCGGAATTCCATACCGAGTATTACCCCAGCGAGGGCGAGGCCGAAGACCATGCAGCGGGCTTATTGGTCGATGCTGGCAAGCGCCTGCCGTTCATTGATCGGGTGGAGTACCGTCTGGAAAAAGAAGACATCCCGTACTGGAATAAATTCTTGCAGGGCTATTACGATGCTTCCGGCATCAGTTCAGATAGCTTTGATCAGGCGGTGCAGTACAGCCCGGAGGGTGATGCGCTGGTGGGCGATGCGTTGGGTGAGCGTGGCATACGCTCACAAACGGCGGTGTCAGCG
>CAYNQW010000322.1:1239-1764 GCA_964399415.1 uncultured Hyphomicrobiales bacterium | reverse complement strand
CGACAAAGGCACCAAGCGCGCCTCCTTCAGTTGGTGTACCCCACGCATCACCACCGAAGGGGTTATAGATAAATAAAATGATAACCCCAACCACTATGAATATCGGCAGCGCTGGGGGCAAGCTGACCAGCCTCTGGTACCATGTAAAGCCTGATACTGGTGGCCCAAAATTGCGTACCGCCATCGCAATGGTAACAATTAGCATGGCGTAGATTAATGCCGAGAAGGCGCCGGGGATAAACCCTGCTAGCAACAGCTTGCCGACATCCTGCTCAACGATGATCGCATAGATTACTAGAATAGCTGAAGGTGGAATAAGTGATGCTAGCGTGCCGCCGGCCGCCACTACCCCGGCGGCGAAGCGTTTGTCATAACCGATCTTCAGCATCTCGGGAATTGCAATGCGGGCGAAGACGGCCGATGTCGCAACTGACGCGCCAGAGACTGCGGCGAAACTGGCCGTAGCGAAAACTGTCGAAACAGCAAGTCCGTCAGGTACCCAACCAAGCCATCTTTTAGTCGCTT
>CAYNQW010000322.1:0-1229 GCA_964399415.1 uncultured Hyphomicrobiales bacterium | reverse complement strand
GGTCAAGCCAGCGTTATAGGCGAGATAGCCAATGAGAATAAAGATTGGTATCAGCGATAGCGCCTGTGTCGAAATTTTTGAATGTGGCACCTGACCAGCGGTTTTCACTGCGACTGTCAATGCCCAAATGAATGCATCTGGATCATAGGATTTTTTTGACCAGAAAATCCACACAAGACCGCTGAGGCCAGCAAGTCCTGCGGCGAAGGCTACCCGCATGCCAAGTATGACCATGCCAGTCATTGCAAGCGATATGATGATGCCAATATCAATGCTTGTCATGACTAGGTCTCTGCGCCAGATTGCAGTAGCGAGTCAGCTTCGCCCTTGGCCTGAGACGCGGCATCAAGAGGCAGGGGTACAGCCACTGGCCGGTAATTATCATCATTGCGAATACAAGCGCGCCCGTACCCATAAAATTGCAGGCAAAGGCGAAGGGTCAGCATTGAAAAGGCAATCGGCACAAGAAGTTTAGCTGGCCACAATGGTAGCGCTATGTCCATCGAACTGTCACGGCTCCAAAGTGGCATCGTCAAGTCAAAACTGCGATCAAAGTGCGCCCAACTTCCCCAAGTCGGCAAAGACATCAGCACTAGCATCAACAAAACGGAAATAAGCTCTGCTATCCAGAGCATGCGTCCTCTCAAACGGTTAATCAGGATATCCATGCGGATGTGACCGCCTTCGCGCTGAACATAGGATACACCGAGAAAGGCAATAACCGGCATAAGCTGTTCGATCCAATCGACATAACCCGCAAGAGGCTGGTAAAAAAATTGCGCCCGCCAACAGATATAACCGCGAGCATCATAAGCAGGAAGACGGCAAGCCCTGAAATAATGCCGAGAAAGGCCTCAAATCTTAGTAATGCCGCGTCAACTTTGCTGAGGCGGGATTGGTCAGACAGAATGTGAGTGGAAGACACCATCAGTCAGCTCCTGAATAGGTGCACAAAAGAATAGCCGTAAAAGAGAAGTGACCGCCGGAACACATATAGAAACAAATCAGATCACAGATCCGGCGGCAGTTCAGGAGAAACTCTCACGGGGCTAGTTACATATTGCCGTCAATCATGTCCGTGACAAACTTATACAACTCTCTGGCAGGTACCTTGGTGCTTTCCTGCCGGGCAACACTAGCTACGCTTGCGTCATGAATGGTGTGGGCTTGCAGATCAGGCAATAATATCTGGCAAAATTCGGCTACGCAGCTTGGTGATGCCGTCTTTC
>CAYNQW010000321.1:0-1774 GCA_964399415.1 uncultured Hyphomicrobiales bacterium | reverse complement strand
AGCCCGGCTACACCAATAGCCATAGATTTGAACATATTCATATATTCCTCCATTTTTATTCGGGGTTGCCCCCTGTTTTTGATTTGGGGGTATTCCCCCTTTAGATGATGCCATTCTTAATGATGGCTTGGTGAAATGATGATCCTCTTCTTAACTTTTCATCAGTTGACGAAGATGACCGGCATGCTCGCATGATCGACGACATGTTGCGTCACGCCGCCCACCACACGCTCAAGGTTTTTATTCGAACTGTAAGCGCCCAACACAAGAATTTCAGCGCCATTGTCAGCAGCTTTCGACAAAATCGAAGCGCCGATATTGCCTTTATCATTGGTCAAAACAATCTTTGCTTCAACCCCATGATCGACCAAATATTCCTGAAGTTCCGCTGGCGATACTTTAATGGATTCCGTGGTATTGGTGATGATCGTCACGTCATCGGCCGCGCAAAGCAGCGGCATGGTTTGCACCACCGCGCGCGACGCTTCGACCGAACCATCCCAAGCGATTGCAATATGTTTGCCCAATTGCTTGGGCAATTCTTTTTTTGGCTCAGGACACATCATCACCGGTCGGCCAGTGCTGAACAACGCCGCTTGCAGTGTGTTTGTGCCAATATTCCGATCATGGTCAGGTTTAGCCACAGCGGTCATATCTGAAATCAAACCATAATGGCGGATGACATCAATTTGGCGCCCTTGTTCTTCAATGAAGGAAACCGTTACCGCTTTATGATCATTCTTTTCGGACATGACCGCGCCATTGGCCTTAGCCAAGGCGGTGATTTCGTCACGCAGCCCCTGCTCTTGGATATTCAGAATCTCCGTCGATTGATTGATGATTTGCTCTTTCATCGCAGGAGAAACAGCCACGCCATAAGGAATTAAATCCTCAGGGCGTGACCGACAATGGGTGACTTGCACATGCGCATTGAACCCTCGTGCTAATGCCACGGCATGAGCAAAGACGTTATCACCTTTTCCATCACCTCTGACGGGTACGAGAATTTTGCGCATGGGTTACTCCTTCTAGAACAAGCCTTCGATTTGGCCGTTGTCGTTGATGCGAATGTTTTCCGCTGACGGCACGCGAGGCAAGCCAGGCATGGTCATGATTTCACCGCAGACTGCAACGATAAACCCAGCCCCAGCGCTAATTCGCACTTCACGAACCGGCACCACATGGCCTGTAGGCGCACCGCGCTGATTTGGATCGGTTGAGAAACTGTATTGCGTCTTCGCCATACAGACCGGCAGATTGCCATATCCCTGATCTTCCCAGTCTTTGAGTTGATCAAGAATTTTCTTATCCATGACGGCTTCATCAGCGCGATAAATTTCCTTACAAATCGTTTGGATTTTTTCGGCAAGAGGCATTTCCGCCGGATAAATCGGCGCAAAATTGCCGCTTTCAGATTCGGCGATTTCCACCACCCGTTTCGCCAAGGCTTCAGAGCCGGCTGAACCATCCGCCCAATGCTTTGAAACAATGGCATCGGTGCCCATTTCAGCACAGTAATCCTGAACGGCTTTCAATTCGGCATCGGTGTCTTTGATGAAGTGGTTGATGGCCACCACCACCGGAACCCCAAATTTCTTCAGGTTTTCGATGTGGCGACCAAGGTTCGGGCAACCAGCCTTCACCGCATCAACATTCTCATTGTTGAGGTCAGCCTTAGCAACGCCGCCATTCATTTTCATCGCCCGCACGGTTGCAACCAGCACCAACGCTGATGGCGCCAATCCTGATTTGCGGCATTTGATGTTCATGAATT
>CAYNQW010000320.1:0-1784 GCA_964399415.1 uncultured Hyphomicrobiales bacterium | reverse complement strand
ACGATACCGGAGCCACCGTCGCCGCCTAGGCCGCCATTATCTCCGCCGCCACCGCCACCGCCACCGGTGTTGGCAGTACCATTCGCACCGTTTCCATCGTTATCACCACCGTCACCGCCACCGCCATTGCCACCAGCACCACCCAAACCATCTAAATTTCCATAGTCATTCGTACCGCCGCCACCACCACCAGCGTAGTAAGTTGATGAGCCAATGATGTCGTATGCCAAACCAACGCCGCCATCACCACCGCTTATTGGAGAGTCTGAGGTATTTACTGACTCACCGGCCCCGCCAGCACCACCACCACCAGCGCCAACATCTCCACTGGCACCAGTTATGCTACCGCCGCCATATCCCTGGCCGGCTGTTCCACTACCACCGCTGCTGCCATCATTTCCACCGCCACCGCCAGATCCACCGGTGCCACCATTTTGAGATAGACCATCATCTCCTTGACCACCGTAACCACCGCCGATGGCTGTCTGGTCATTAAAGACGGAGTTTTCACCTTGTGATCCATTGGATGGGTTAGAAGCACCACCTGCACCACCTGCACCGACAGTAACTGTATAGGATGTGCTTGCAGACAGGGAGTAGCTCGCGTCATAAATAAGACCGCCAGCACCGCCACCGCCTGATGCACCTCTACTATCGTCAGTATCTGAGGAGCCGCCACCGCCACCGCCAGCGACGACAAGCAGTTTGGTTGTTGAAATACCTGTCGGCGTGGTCCATGAGTAGTTACCCGAGCTGTAGGTCAGTGAACCAGTACCCAGCGTGGTAGCCGATCCTGTTGCCGTGCCTGTCGAATAAGTTGAACCCGAGTCGGTAGAGTATTTATAGCTACCGTCACCTAAGAACTGAATAATGCCAGTCTCAGAGCTTGAGGTGGTGTTGGTATCGACATCACCCTCGAAGGTGACATTGCCGCCCGAGGTGCTAATGGACACATCCGCGCTGATGGTGACATTACCTGTGTAGGTTTGTGCACCCGAGGTGGTAACGCTTGCCCCCAAGTTCGATGTGGTTGACACGCTAATACTAGCTCCTGAGCTGATCGCCGCATCTAGGTTCAGTGCGCCAGTGATCGCTATCGCACCCAAACCGCCGTTGGCTGCGCCACCGACAACACCATTAAATTCAACCTCGGAGGTACCGACACTTAGGGTCAAGTCGTTGGTTTCAGACGCCTCCGAGTTCACCGTGCCATTGAAGGTGATCTTACTATCTGTTGTGCTCATTGCGGTATCCAGCTCGAGCACCACCGCACCGCCGTAAGTCTGAGTACCTGAGGTGGTGATGTCGGCCGCGATGTCCGATGTGGTTGACACCGTTAGGCTTGCGGCTGAGGTAATTTCAGCATCCAGGTTGAGTGCGCCGGTGATCGCAATCGCACCCAAGCCGCCGTTCTCAGCACCGCCGATAATGCCGTTGAACTCAACCTCGGAGGTGCCGACATCGATGGTTAACGCATTCGCCTCTGAGGCCTGGGAGTTCACCGTGCCGTTGAAGGTGATCTTGTTGTTATTTGAATCCAGGGTCACGCTGGTGGTTAAGATCACGTCGCCGTCATAGATCTGTGGACCCTGAGAGGTCACATCGGTATCGATGGTGGAGGTTCCCTTGATGGTAACGTCGCCGGAATCCAGAATATCCGCGCTAAGGTCAAGCTGGTAGGTCGTCACATTACCATCGAAGGTCACATCCGCGTCGATATCGAGCAGCTTGAGGTAGTAGGTGCTACCCACGTTGCTCGAGAAGGTTTTTAAAGTCCCGGTCAC
>CAYNQW010000319.1:0-1801 GCA_964399415.1 uncultured Hyphomicrobiales bacterium | reverse complement strand
ACAATGATTGTACCTTACGGCCCTGCTGGAGGTTCAGGACAGGTGGCTGCTGCTATGGCAGAAGCCGTGACTGGTTTGACAAGTGTTCCCATAAACCGAGACCATAAGCCCGGTGGTTCTGGCACCGTGGGGATGACCGCATACATGGCCGCTCCTGCTGATGGCTATAATGTTCTTGAACATATTGATGATGCTTCATCTGCCCATGCGCTGAATTCATCACTCCCAAATCCAGCAGAAGACCTGATTCCACTGGTCATTAGTCAGGTTACCTTTAGCCAGATTTACATTCGCACCAATGAAACACGTTTCTCTGATTGGCCATCTTTTGTTGAGTGGGTAAAGGCGCAAAACGGCAAAGCGACGATTGCTAACGTGTCCAAAGAGGGTTCAATGGAACGTGTAACAATGGGCTTCATTACAGATGCGTCAGGAATTGAAATTCAGCAGATCTCCTTTGATAAAGGGGCGCCTCGTTATGGTGCTCTTTTGGGTGGCCAGGTTGATGCGCTGTTTGAACAGCCCGGTGACGTTCGTAACTTCTTAGATGCCAAGCAGTTCAAGCCAATCCTGACAATCTTCGATAGCCGTCCGGATGCTTTTGCTGATACACCAACGCACCGTGAAGTTGGTATGGATTTTGATCCATTGCTGCGTTTCCGCGGTTTCTATGTCCATGCCAATGCCCCTGCCGATAGAGTTGAATGGCTAAAATGGGCTTTCCAGCGTGGCTATTGTCAAGACAGCTATCAGGCATTCAATGAATCAAAATACATGACTGTTATTGATAGTTACCGCGAAACTGAAGGTGCTAAGGACTTGATCAGACGTTCTGTTAAACAGTACCGTGACGTTTACAAGGCCATGGGTCTTGACGTGAAATAAGTCAATCACCTCATATATTGCATGGCGCTGTTTAGCGCCATGCTTTTCATAAAGGCTTCTTTTTGAGGATATTTGATTTGGGACAATTGAAGCGAACTCATCTTATTGAAGCTGCAATCTTTTTAATGATTGTTACTGTCTTCTTTGGCTTTTCGTTTGAATTTAATCAGCCAATTGAGATCTATATCTTCGGGGCTACCGGATGGCCTCGAGTCATCATCGGGTTGCTCTTAGTCGCAACAATTGGCAATCTCTGGTTTCAATATAAGCATGGATCGGCCACACAAAATACGCTCGGACAAAGTGAAGAGAAGCCAGATTTTAGCGCCCCCGGGACACTTCCGAGGATGGTCGCTATTTTATTGACCCCTTTTATGTTTGCATGGCTGTTAAAGCCTGTCGGTATTTATTTCAGCGCGCCATTCTTTATTGCTATCATCATATTGCTTTTTGGAGAGCGCCGCTGGAAGGCAATACTTTTAATTACATTGGTCATTTATGTTGTGTTCATTGGACTATTTCTGGTGATCCTTAACGCTCCGCTTCCACAAGGCAATATGTCTCCCTTCTATGATTTCAGTGCTTGGATTTTGAAAATGAATGCCAAACTTCAAGGAATATAAAACATGATTGAGAATTTTCTCGCAGGATCCGCGGCACTTTTTGGTGATCCTTTTACCATCGGCATCTTTGTTTTTGGCGTGATTGGTGGGATGCTTTTCGGGGCAATTCCGGGCGTCAGCATGTTGACTTTAGCGGCGATCTTGCTTCCCTTCACGGCAGGGTTAGAACCTGCACAGGGCGTCATGCTTTTTGCGGTGATTTATTGCACCGGAACCTATGGCGGAGCAATCACTGCGATTTTATTCAATATCCCAGGTTCGGCAGAAAATGCGCCCACCGCCTTTGATGGCTA
>CAYNQW010000318.1:0-1802 GCA_964399415.1 uncultured Hyphomicrobiales bacterium | reverse complement strand
TCTTCGCAGCAGATAGAGGGGTTACCAAGGCTCAGGTGAACCTGGGCGAGCTTTTGCTTTCTGGAGAGTTAGGCGAAGCAGACGCCATCGGTGGGCTCTTATGGTTGCTTAAGGCAGCTCAAGCCGATGACCCCAAGGCTCTCTATCGACTGGCCAGGCTTTTGTTCAACGAAGAGAGAGCCAACAACCCCTTTACCGCCTCAGAGAACACGCAAGCGATCTCGCTATTCAAGCGCGCAGCGACACAAGGCCATGAGCCATCTCAATTTGCTCTGGGGCTGATCTACTACTTTGGGATCACCACGGAGGAAGACGAACCCCTCGGAATCTACTGGATCAACGAGGCCTATGAGGCTGGCTACAACCCGGCCGCTGAGTTCGTCGAAGAGTTCAATAAAACCGCAAGTCAGGGAGCTGCAGAAGTTGGGGGAACGCTCAATAACGTTACGAGTAATGGCACGGTGGTCCAGTAGTGCCTCTCGATGTTCCAACGTCTTTGTCTAACCCCCCTAGTGAACAAAAGAGGTTCAATGTGACTGATCTATATCTCTCATCTGAGAACAACAGTGACATCACAATTGAGGATCAATGTGAGATCAGTGAATACACCCTCATCGAACTACGTCATGCGAGATACATGGCGTTAAACCACGTCGCTATCTCAGACACAGCGAAGTCACTGTGTCGGTGGTTAGCACAAGAGGCAGCAGGAGCTGACCAAGAGCGCAAAAGAGGGCGCAGAGGGCAAAAGCGAGAACAGTTTGAGAGCGCTGTGACAGCTGTCGTTGCAGATCTGCTCATTGGGTACAGCAAAGAGCTGTCTTCCATGTCCTATCGGTCAGTCAGCCCAAATACATTTTCGGAGTCTCCGCTCAGCTATCGCAACTTCACAAGCATCATGAGGGGCTTTCGTGCGCTTGGGCTGATAGAGCTTCCGATTCCTGGTTTCTATGAGCGCTCGCAGATTCCTATGGGAAGGGCCACGAGGTTTAAGCCCTCGCTGGATTTGCTGACGATATGTGCTCAATGGGGCGTCGCGCCGGGTGACCATAAAGAACACTTCGCTCAAGCCATACCGCCTGAGCCAATTGTTCTCAGGGCATCCAAGAAGCAGAGCGGTCGTCTTGCAGGCAGTGGTCGAAAGATGACGTTCCAGCCAACTGATAAGTCTCTGCGCTTCGCGGCTGAGGTCGAAGAGATCAACGAATTCGTGAGTCAGTTTGAGATCGAAGGGGCCAACCACGCCGGCTTTCAGCGCATCTTTAATCAGGGGGATACGGAGGGCTTCAATTGGAACAAAGGTGGGCGGCTGCAAAGTGTCGGTGGGGAAAGTTACCAGTCGCTACCCAAAAAAGACCGAGGAGAAATCACGATCAATGGCGAGCCGGTTGTTGAGGTCGATATCCGAGCCAGTCATCTGGCCATCGTATATGCCCTCATGGGTCAAAGGCTTGATGTCACCGATGACCCCTATGAAATAGAGGGGTTTCCTCGAGACGTTATCAAAAAATGGATCACCATGACCCTAGGGTACGGCAAGCCTCACCGTTCCTGGCCGAGGAGTGTCAAAGAAGAACTTGCAGAGAAAGGCATTGCCGAACTTCAGAAGGCGTTCCCGATCGCCGTCGTTCGTTCAGCGGTCTTTAAGCGTCACCCAATCATTCAGGACTGGCTGGAGAGCCCGTATGACTGCTTCGACCTACAGTTCCTTGAATCAGAGAAGATCATCAAAGCGATGCTGACCCTGAAACGTGATCACGGAGTGGTCGCCTTGCCCGTCTATGACAGTTTAATTGTCTCTC
>CAYNQW010000317.1:0-1826 GCA_964399415.1 uncultured Hyphomicrobiales bacterium | reverse complement strand
AGCCGCAAATGAAATCGTGTTTGCTGGGCGCGTGCCATTTCCAGCAAGGAGTCTATCACCGGTCCTGCGTGACGGGCATAGGCTTGAACGACCAAGCCTAACCCTTCCCACCCCGTAAGTGATGGGTGAGATCGGAGATACCGAAACACCGAAAGCGTCGGTGCCAATCGCCCGGCCTCTTCAGCGTCGATGGTTAGCGGAACATCAAAAGATTTTGCCATTTTAGCCAAGGTCAAAACACGCGCGAGCAAATCTTTTTGGGCGACTTCCCAATATTGGGACTTAAACTGACAAGACAACGCTGAGAGTTTAACGGAAACCCCACTCTTGCTGTTGACGTCCAAGGTTTTAGATGACGTTGCGGCGGCGGTTCCAACCGCAAGCATGGCATTTTGATAGGCGGTGAAATACCGCTGGCAATCGTCTTCAGACCGCGCCGCTTCTCCGAGCATATCAAAAGACATCAAAGCGCCTGATCGCTTGGCCTCTTTGACCGCCGCTTCGATGGTTTCCGCATAAACAAATTGCCCGCCTAATTGCCGCATGGCTTGGGCAATCATCACCCGCATGGATGACAAACCAAATCGACTGACGGCAGAAACCAAGCCTTTCTTCCGGCTGGATCGTGCCACCCCTGAAGCCGCTGTTAAAGCATAGCCTGCGCCTTTGACAAAACCATCGGCGTCTGCCGCGAGCCAATGGCCTGAGGACAGTTTATCATGAATCAGAAAGTCGCGGGTGGCGCTGTCAGGGGTGCGTAATAAAGCTTCGGCCAATTCCATGATCAACCGCCCCTCTTGATCGCTCAAACGATATGTCGCCATCAATTTTTCGGCGGAGAACGCGCTAAGATTTTTTCGTGCTTCGGCCACTAAATCGTTGGCTTCAGCCATAATCGCTTGGCGATCCTGTTCAGAAAGTGGCGGCGTCTCTAGCAGCGCGGCTTCAAGAGCCTGTTCTGACAATGACGGCGCGACGTTTTCCAACGCTACCGCCCCTGCCATCGGTAAGTCATCCATCGCGTTCTGCGGAGACTGAATAGCCGTTGCACTGGCCATGGGGGAAAGTTTATCAATGCTGGTCATCTGAAACACCTCCGGCAGATTGCCCATGGGTCATTATATCAGATTCCAAATAGTGATTTTCCTGATTATCTTTAATTTTAATGATTTCATGATTATTTTTAGCAATATTAAAATATATATTTTCATATTTAATTAATTTTCAGTATATTTTCCTTAACACCCTCCCCCAGATATGCAAAGAAAGAGGATAGCACCATGGATAAGATTGATCAGAAACTGCTCAATCTCCTTGCCAAAGACAGCAAAATGACCTTGAAAACGCTTTCGGAAAAGGTTGGGCTTTCTGTGTCACCGTTGCAGGCTCGAATTAAAAAACTGGAACGAGATGGCTATATCCTCGGTTACGCCGCCCGCGTTAATCATGCTTTGCTCAAGAAACAACACATCGCCTTTGTTCAAGTGTCGCTGTCGGATACCCGCGCCAATGCTTTGGATACGTTCAATCATGAAGTGAAAAAATTAGCCGCGGTTGAGCAATGCCACATGATTGCTGGCAATTTTGATTATCTGCTCAAAGTGCGGACAAGCGACATCAACACTTATCGTGTCGAATTGGCTGAGCGCATTTCAACGCTTCCTTATGTGGCGTCAACATCGACCTTTGTGGCCATGGAAACGGTCATGGAATAACAAAGGATAAATGCCTGAAAGAAAAAAACCCCCGGATATTTCCGGGGGTTTTTATCATGGCAGGAGTGGAGGGACTCGAACCCCCAGCCCCCGGTTTTGGAGACCGGTGCT
>CAYNQW010000316.1:0-1827 GCA_964399415.1 uncultured Hyphomicrobiales bacterium | reverse complement strand
TTGAGGGTATATTATCGAATTCGATTAACCGCCGAAATCACCGCCTTAATCGGGGCTTTGGTGATGGACGTGTCGATCCCTGCGCCAAACACGCTGACGCCGTTTTCATCAGGCACATGCAATTCCACATAGGCGGCGGCTTCGGCTTTTGAGGTTGCGCTACGGGTGTTCTGCCCAAAATCCGCAAGCCGGAAGTTCAATCCAAATTCATTCCTCAAGCCGTTTACAAAAGCCGAAATAGGGCCATTGCCTTCGGCGGTGAAAGCATGCTCATCGCCATTTTTCCAAACCACGGCTTTGACCACTTCACGGTCAGACCCATCGTCTTTCTTGTGGCTGTCGAAAGAGATCAATTTGAACGGGCCGTTTTGGTTGAGATATTCGTCGCTGAATATCTCAAAAATATCCCGTGACGTGATTTCCTTGCCTGTGGTGTCGGCAACTTTTTGAACAGCTTTGCTCAATTCAACTTCCGCGCCGCGTGGCAAGCGAATGTGATGATCGGCTTCCAGCAAATAAGCCACGCCTCCTTTGCCCGATTGCGAATTGACGCGAATAATGGCTTCAAAGGTGCGGCCAATATCCGCAGGATCAACCGGCAAGTAAGGCACTTCCCAATGCGGATCATCATTTTCACGAAGCGCATCCATGCCTTTGCGGATGGCATCCTGATGACTGCCTGAAAACGCCGTATGAACCAGCGATCCGGCATAGGGATGCCGCTCATGAACCGGCAATTGATTGCAATATTCGGCGGTTTCGATCAAGCGGTTGATATCGGAAAAATCCAAATGAGGGTTGACGCCTTGGGTCATCAAATTGAGGCCAAGGGTAATCAAATCCACATTGCCGGTGCGCTCACCATTGCCGAATAACGTGCCTTCTACACGGTCTCCGCCAGCCATCAAGCCCAGTTCCGTTGCCGCCACGGCTGACCCGCGATCGTTGTGAGGGTGCAGGGATAAGATCAAACTATCGCGGCGGGTGAAATTGCGGTGCATCCATTCGATTTGATCCGCATGGACATTGGGTGAGGACATTTCCACCGTTGCGGGCAAGTTCAGAATACAAGGATGATCAGGCGTGGGTTGCCATACATCCATGACGGCTTCGCAAACCTCTAACGCGTAATCAAGTTCAGTGCCGGTGAAGGATTCCGGCGAATATTGCAGTTGCAGATTGGTGTTGGTCAGGCGTCCGACGCGATCAATCACCATTTTTGCACCATCGGTGGCGATGGCCTTCACCCCATCTCGATCTTCTTTGAAAACCACGCGCCGTTGTAAGGTCGAGGTCGAGTTATAAATATGCAGGATGGCGTTTTTTGCCCCTTTAAGCGCATCAAAGGTCTTATCCACCAGATGCTCACGGGCTTGAGTCAACACTTGGATGCTGACATCATCGGGAATGTATCCCCCCTCGATCAATTCGCGGCAAAAATTAAAGTCGGTTTCAGACGCTGCCGGAAAGCCCACTTCGATTTCCTTAAATCCCATATTGACCAGAAGTTTGAACATCGCCATCTTGCGGGCGCTGTCCATGGGTTCAATCAAAGCCTGATTGCCATCACGAAGGTCAACCGAACACCAAATAGGGGCTTTGGTGATGGTGGCGTTTGGCCATGTGCGATCAGGCAGATCAATGGCAGGAAAAGGTTTGTATTTTTTATACGCGTCGTAAGAACGGGAGCGATCTTTTGGTGCAGTCATAATATGTCTCTTGGGGCATGATGTGTGAACGTGGCGCAGATGTGATGCCTGCGATGACAATATCCCGACCCATGCCCTTTTCAGCAGCAAGAGCCGGGCATCAAAGTCGTAGGGATAG
>CAYNQW010000315.1:0-1827 GCA_964399415.1 uncultured Hyphomicrobiales bacterium | reverse complement strand
GACCCCTGGTACCACAAACCAGTGCTCTAACCAACTGAGCTACTATCGCCACAAAGAACTTCTGAAACTAATAATTCACACTGGATCGTCAATGGGAAAGGTTTCCATAGCTTCATCCCATCCTTATTGACCGAACCCGCCCACTCAGACATGATGATACTCTTTTATTTTCGTTATGCTACAAGCTGGAATCGTAGGACTGCCCAATGTGGGCAAAAGCACTCTCTTCAACGCCCTCACCAAAACCCGCAAGGCGGAGGCGGCAAACTATCCATTCTGCACCATTGACCCCAATGTGGGAGTTGTACAAGTGCCGGATGCCCGCTTGGTACCACTGGCCGAATTAGTCAAGACAACTACCCTGATCCCGGCAGCCATCGAGATGGTGGACATTGCCGGACTGGTGGAAGGTGCAAGCAAGGGTGAAGGACTGGGAAATAAGTTTCTCGCCAATGTGCGTGAAGTGGATGCGATCGTACATGTGGTGCGTTGCTTCGAGGATGAGGATGTGATTCACAACATGGGTCGGGTTGATCCAGTTGCAGATGCAGAAGTCATTATGACCGAATTAATCCTCGCGGACGCGGAATCTGTGGCCAGCCAGTTGCAAAAAAACGAGAAAAAAGCACGTGGGCAGGACAAAGACGCTGCCGCAAATGTTACCTTACTTGAAAAACTTGTGCCTCATCTGGATGAAGGTAAACCAGCCAATCTTTTGTCTATGGACGATGATGAAAAAGAACGCCTGAAAACCTTTCATCTTTTAAGCTCCAAACCAATGCTTTATGCCTGCAACCTGAAGGAAGATGAAATTGCCGAACCTTCCTCCAATTCACGCTTCACTGAATTCCGGGAATGGGCAGCCGCCCAGCAGGACGCAGCCTGTTGTGCAATTTCTGCAAAAATGGAGGAGGAACTTTCAGAACTGGCGGATGAAGATGCCAAGGAATACCTCGAGGCAATGGGGGTTGCGGACTCCGGGGTAACCTCCCTCATTCAAGCAACCTATGATTTACTTGGGCTGGCAAGCTTTCTTACCGCGGGAGAAAAAGAGGCACGAGCATGGACCTTCCGTAAGGGAATGACCGCCCCACAGTGTGCCGGAGTCATCCATACCGACTTTGAAAAGAATTTTATCAAGGCAGAGGTGGTATCGTACGACGATCTGATTTCAGCCGGGAGCATGGCAGCAGCTCGGGATGCTGGAAAATTAAGACTAGAGGGGAAAGAGTATATTTTTGCCGACGGGGATGTTGTCCTCTTCAAATGTAATGCTTGATTAAACCCTGTTCGGGTTGCCTGTACTCACTTCCTTTTATAAGTTGAAAGTTTGATGATTTTTGGATTCAAACGATTTGAAATGCCAATTTGGTTATTTCCATTAGCAGCCATGTATTTGCTCGTTTCCTGCGGGGAGGACGCAGGCATTCGCTCATATACCGCCCCGAATCATTATGAGGGACCAGTAGTGGCTTGGAAGCTTCCCGAACAATGGGGAGAAAATCCGGGAATGGGAGGGATGATGGCTGGTTCATTTCATGTACAAACCACAGATGGTCCAAGGGGAAGAATTGGAGTAATGCCCTTTAGGGAGTCCGTTGAAGCCACGAGTATTGTCAATATGTTCGCCCGGGAACTTGGGCATGCAGATTATAACAACTCAAGCCTAAAGGATTTGATTAAACCAAAGAAACTTGCCAGCCGCACATTTGATCTTGCACGACTCGAAGATAAAACCGGAAAAGAAAACCCGCCCCGAACCGCACTGCTTGCAATCTATCGCCAGGACGCGCAAACCTGGCTTTTTCCATTCATTGCAGACCGTGA
>CAYNQW010000314.1:0-1831 GCA_964399415.1 uncultured Hyphomicrobiales bacterium | reverse complement strand
CAACCGTGCCGATGTTAACATGCGGCTTACTACGATCAAACTTTTCCTTGGACATACTTGCCTCCTGCTATTCTGTTAAACCGTTAGGCCATCTTTGCGCGGACTTCATCCGCAACAGCCTGTGGAACTTGTTCATAATGATCAAATTGCATGGAATACTGTGCACGACCCTGTGACATGGACCGCAAGGTATTCACATACCCAAACATATTTGCCAATGGAACCATGGCGCTGATCACACGGGCATTACCGCGCTGATCCATGCCGCCAACATTACCACGGCGTGAATTCAGGTCACCAATGATATCACCCATATATTCTTCAGGGGTGATGATCTCGACCTTCATCACTGGCTCAAGCAAACGAGGTTCGGCTTTACGCATGGCTTCACGGAACGCAGCACGAGCGGCGATTTCAAAGGCCAATACGGAAGAGTCAACATCGTGGCTTGCACCATCAATCAGTTCTACGCCAAAGTCGATCACTGGGAAGCCAGCAATAACGCCGGTATCTTTTGCAGAGATCAAACCTTTTTCAACACCGGGTACATATTCCCGCGGCACAGAACCACCAACAACTTTGTTTTCAAACGTATAGCCATCTTCAATCGGCTTGAAGATCATCTTCACGCGCGCAAACTGACCCGAACCACCCGATTGCTTCTTGTGGGTGTAATCAATTTCAACTTGCTTAGAGATGGTTTCACGATAAGCCACCTGCGGCGCGCCAATATTGGCTTCAACTTTGAATTCGCGCTTCAGACGGTCAATCAAGATATCGAGGTGAAGTTCACCCATCCCCTTCATGATGGTCTGACCAGATTCCAGATCAGTAGCAACACGGAAGGATGGATCTTCTGCCGCCAAACGCGCCAGACCTTGTGACATCTTTTCTTGGTCGTTCTTTGAATTTGGCTCAACCGCGATTTCGATGACTGGCTCTGGGAAGGTCATGGTTTCCAAAACAACAGAGTTCACGGTATCGCACAGCGTGTCACCCGTGGTTGTTTCTTTCATGCCCGCAAGAGCCACGATATCACCAGCAAAGGCTTCTTCGATTTCTTCGCGGTTGTTGGAATGCATCATCATCATACGACCAATGCGTTCTTTTTTGCCTTTGGTTGAGTTCAGAATGCTGTCGCCCTTCTTCACCTGACCAGAATAAATACGCAAGAAGGTCAAAGAACCCACAAATGGATCGTTCATGATTTTGAACGCCAAACCAGAAAGCGGCTCGCCATCATCGGCATGACGCTCAATGTTGCGGGTTTCGGTTTCGTCACCTGGCTTAAAGCCGGTGTATGCTGGCACATCAAGAGGACCAGGCAAGAAGTCGATCACCGCGTTCAACATCGGCTGAACACCTTTGTTTTTGAAAGCAGAGCCACAAAGAACAGGAACAAAATCCATCGACAATGTGCCCTTACGAATCAATTTGATCAGGGTGTCGGTGTCCGGCTCTTCGCCGTCCAAGAATTTTTCCATGGCGTCATCGTCTTGCTCAACGGCAAGTTCGATCATTTCTGCGCGCATTTCTTCAGCTTTGTCTTTCAATTCAGGGCGAATATCGTTCAGCGTCCAAGAAGCGCCAAGGTCTTCACCAGCCCATACCCATTCTTTCATGGTGATGAGATCAATCAAACCCGCGAATTCATTTTCTGCGCCAATTGGCATTTGGATCGGCAGAGGCTGAGCACCAGTGCGATCTTTAATCATATGCACGCAGTTGAAGAAGTCAGCGCCGATTTTGTCCATCTTGTTGACAAAAACGATGCGCGGCACTTCGTAACGGTCAGCCTGACGCCATACGGTTTCAGTTTGCGGCTCAACAC
>CAYNQW010000313.1:0-1833 GCA_964399415.1 uncultured Hyphomicrobiales bacterium | reverse complement strand
TGGGTGAGGTTATTTCCGGAATTGATTTTCGGAAAGGCATGATCCGTGACATGCAGGCGGATGAGTTTGAAAATCCAGGGATGTTGACCGTTGAATATGGCGAAGGCATCTGGGATCAAGTCGATGGCAGTAAGGGCGTATCCTTGGCTCAAGTCTGGGAAGAATGTTCAGGCGTAGCGGCGGATGTGGCTGGTGCTGTATATCCCCGCTACCATGAAGGGGCTGGCAAGGTTTTGACGCTGGAACAGCAAATCAACTATTGCCGCGAAACCGCCATGGGCGCTGAGCCTTACAAATGGGAAAAGGCCGATATGCTTGGCATGACGTCTTATATCCGTTATCTCGCCAATGGCAGTCCGATCAATGTTGACGTGAATGGCCCTGCTAGCGCAACCTTCCAAAAAGGCGAAGCGTTGTTTTATCAGCGGGTTGGGCAATTGGATATGTCCTGCGCCCATTGCCATGAAGACAATTACGGCAATTACATTCGCGCCGATATGCTGTCGCAAGGTCACGTCAATGGGTTTCCAACCTATCGCGTGAAATGGAACGGCATTGGATCAACGCATCGCCGCTTCCGGGGGTGTAATGACAATATCCGGGCGACAAAATTACCTTATGGTCATGACGATTATGTCGCGCTTGAACTTTACATCGCTTGGCGTGGCAACGGTTTGACAGTAGAAACACCTGCTGTTCGTCAATAGTCTATCGAAACAGGAATCCCATGACTCGTGTGGTCATGGGATTTTTTTGCCCAAAACTTGAGTTAAAAAGCCAAAGCAATCAAAGCGTGAAAAAATGTCACTGCTTCAGATTCACGTTCAAAATATAAAAAAAATCATATATATTAATATATAGAAAATAATATGTAATAAATACGTGGGGGGAGCGCATGATGGATTTGTCCATCAATGCAGCGATATTAGCCGGGTTGTTAAGTTTCTTTTCGCCTTGCGTTCTGCCGATTGTGCCAGGGTATTTGGGGTATTTAGGCAGCCTGCAAAGCAACAGCAATGATGGTGGCGCGGCGAAACGCTTTCGTTTGGTCATGGCGTCCTTGTTTTTTGTTGCTGGCTTTATCACGGTTTTTCTTCTGATTGGTATCTCATCCACGGTGGTGGGGTCATTGCTCGCTCGCCATATGGTGCTGTTTCAGCAAATGGCAGGGGCGTTAATCTTCGTGCTCGGCGTGCATTTTTTGGGGCTGATCCAACTGGGCTGGCTCAATCGTGAGATGCGCTATATGCCCAATTTCAAATCTGGCGGTGTTTTGACATCCTATGTGGTGGGCTTGGCTTTTGGGTTCGGCTGGACGCCATGCGTGGGGCCGGTTTTGGCGACCATTTTCTTGGTGGTGGCAAGTTCTGCGGAAAGCCATGATGGGTTGTTCTTGTTATTGGCTTATGGATTAGGGATTGGCCTTCCGTTTATCGCGGTTGCTTTTTTTGCAGAAGCGTTCACCAAGCGTTTTCGCGGCCTGTCAACGCTGGCGCCAATCGCCAAATACACGCTTGGTGTGCTGATGGTCTTAACCGGCATCGTCATGATTTCGGGCAAGATGAATGATGTTGGGTTTTGGATGTTGCGGACATTTTCAACGTTTCAGACGGTTGGTTAAAGCTGGGGAAAGAGGCATAGAACCATGATAAAACTTATTCTGATGATGCAAGGCTTGATGACACGCCTATTGACTTTGGTGATGGCGGCGATGATGACGCTGACCTTTAGTCAAATGGCTAAGGCAGGGGATATGACCCCTACCATGGGCGAAGATGGCATCTACCATTACGATTGGTATCATCAATCCTTTCTTGAATTGGCGGATGACTT
>CAYNQW010000312.1:0-1846 GCA_964399415.1 uncultured Hyphomicrobiales bacterium | reverse complement strand
GCAGAAATTTCCACCTATGAATAATCAAACCATAAACATGGAGAAACTTAATGGAACGAATAAAAGCAACCGCAACATCACAAATTGAAAACGACCGCGTCCGTGTTGTCCGATGGGATTTTGAGGTTGGCGCGGAAACTGGCTGGCACAAACATTCAATGGATTATATTGTTGTTCCATTAACAACAGGATCATTAACGGCTGAACTGCCTGATGGGACTCAAGTCACCAATCAGTTAACCGCAGGGCAATCCTACAACCGCCCGGAAGGCGTCCATCATAACATTATCAACAGCAGTGATGTTCCGTTTAGTTTTATCGAAATAGAATTGAAGTAAATCATTTTGCGGCATAATCTGAAGAAATCGCAACCGCACGCTTTGCCAAGCCTAGCCATCGCATACAATGAGGCTAAACCAAGCGCAGGTTGGACGATTGGCTGCCACCACCTTAAAGCAATATTTTTCGACATAATGATCAAAAATTGGCGATGAAAGCAAAGACTCTAAGCCGTGGCAGTGACCACATAAACCACCGCTTTATAGGAAATAGACTCGCCTTGTTGATGCGCCTGACCATCGGCAATCAACGCCTGTCGGATGCGCTCCCGCATAAGATCATCAGGTTTCGACAATTCAATGGCGCGAAACCCCATGCCCATATTCATCAAGAACGTCGCGTTAACTTCGGGGCTATCCTTGGTGGTTACATGCGTTTCGACCCGATCAATGCTGATTTTGGAAAAGCCAGCGTCTTTCAGAATTGAACGCAAATATTCGTGATCGCTGAACGCCAATGGCCCCGGCTCGCGCCCCGGCCATTGGAAATCAAATTTGGTGATGTCTAACGCAATTTGCAAAGGCGCTAAAAAGAATTCATTCACGTCAAGTGGCGCCCAACAAACAAACCGGGTCAACGCGCCGGAACGCATGGCGGAACGGATGTTTTGAAATGCACGACCCGGCTCACCAAAAAACATGACGCCAAATCGCGACAGCACCACATCAAACCGTTGCGGGTCAAACCCACAGGATTGAGCATCGGCTTGACGATAATCAATCGCGGCAGAATGATCACCAAGCAATGATGACTTCGCCCGCGCCACCGCTAATAGCGATTGGGATATATCTAGCCCCGTCACCCGCGCGTTACCATCAAGCAGACTGGCCATGCGCCGTGTTGTTGCGCCCGCCCCGCAGCCTATATCCAAAGCATGATCAACCCCGTGATGCGGCATATCTTGAAAAAGAAGATCGGTGATGGGCTGCAACCGTTCGTTCATGGGGGCGTCATACGTGACCCAAGCCGTTCCTGAATCTTCATTCCAATATTGCCCTTGCTTAGGATTTTCCCCATAGTCGGTCATTGTGTTCTCATCAAGCCTTCATCAATGTGGCGTTAGGTCTTTTCATCCTAAGTGAATAAGTCATTGGGTCAATAAACAGCAACAATTTTGATGCCCTCCCAAATCGGCCTTTGGCGGAACGCTGATCATGGTTTATGATTTGATGAGATGGTTTACGATGAAAGGACAATCGGTCAATGGACTATCCCAAGTCGATGGATGAACAGACTCGCGGTTTTGTTGATGTGACGGCGTCATTTTATCCCGATGACCGTCAAGGGCTCAGCGTTGACGATATGCGCCGCCATTACAACACACTTTGCGCGCATTTTGCCCAAGATTTGCCTAGCGGTGTCGCCTCTTCCGACCTGATGATTGGATCTGTTCCTATTCGCCGCTACAGCAAAACTGAAGCGCCTCAAGCCTTGGTCATCTACTTCCATGGTGGCGGTTTTGTGGTGGGGGGATTGGACAGCCATAACGATATTTGTGCTGGCATTT
>CAYNQW010000311.1:0-1857 GCA_964399415.1 uncultured Hyphomicrobiales bacterium | reverse complement strand
TCGAAAGGGCAACCCGGATAAGACAGATGTTAGAACGCACCGGATTTGATGCTGATTAAGGCTATCACTTAATGTTTCGTCAACAAAATTAATTATAGGTGAGGGACACAAAGGCACGTCTGCCGCCGGCTATGTGATTGAAAGTTTTTCAAATTTTGTCATGGGCGGAAATATTTTCCTCGGTTTGGTCATCTTTGGCATCTTAATGATCGTAAATTTCACTGTCATCACGAAAGGTGCCGGCCGAATGGCGGAAGTGGCTGCCCGTTTTGCTTTGGACGCTATGCCGGGGAAACAGCTTGCTATTGATAGCGACGTCTCTTCTGGAGCAATCGATCATCAAGCAGCTCAAGACAGGCGTCGGATTGAACAAGATGAAACGACATTTTTAGGTTCTCTTGATGGCGCTTCAAAATTCGTCAAGGGCGATGCAATCGTCGGATTGCTAATCACACTGTTGAATTTGGTAATGGGACTGTCGATGGGCTTATTTGTCCATGGGATGCACCTGTCAAAAGCCTTTTAAACCTACGCCATTTTAACAGTCGGAGATGGGTTGGTTTCACAAATTCCAGCCGTAATCATTTCGATTTCCGCCGCGTTACTCCTATCGCGTGGCGGAACCATGCGCTCTACCGATAACGTAATTACGCAGCAACTCTGTAAACACCCACAGGCACTGATTGTTGTCGCATTACTGATGGTTGTTTTTGCGGCTGTACCAGGACTACCCCCTATACCGTTTCTTCTATTGGCGAGCGGGCTAGGTGGACTGATATATTATTTGACGAAAAGACAAACAGCGAACGAAATAAATACAGCTGAAGAAGTACATGAAAGGCAGCCGCAAAGCTCAATTGGTGATGTGTTAGATCTCGAAGATATTCATGTAGAGTTTGCTCCGAATCTTGTTGACATGATCCTACACAATGGCACGGGGTTAGATTTAAGAATATCAAACATGCGACAGTTCCTTGCCACGCGATATGGAATTGTTCTTCCACAAATTCGACTGACTGATGATCATGCATTGCCTGACAATTCGTATATCATAAGAATTCATGGCGTTGAGCAAGCCAAAGCAGAAATTATTCCCGATAGAATGTTAGCTCTTTTCCCATCCAAGGAATTTAAAGGATATGGGGGAATGACGATCCAAGAACCAGTTTTTGGGGCTCCTGCTGAGTGGATTGATACAACAGTTGAAGAGGAGGCAGTTTTGGATGGTGTCGCCGTTGTATCGCCCTCAGAGGTATTAGCAACGCACCTGCTTGAAACATTAAAGGACAATTTTCCGCGCTTGTTGACGTTGAGAGCACTTCGGCGACAGTTAGAAGAACTCAGTTCACTGTCCGATCAAAAACGGGCAAAAGCCAATCAGGCTCTTTTCGAAGATATAATTCCTGAAAAAGTCTCTATGGAACAATTGCTTAGAACTCTCCAAGCATTATTAGAGGAACAGGTTTCAATTCGTAACCTTCCACTCATTTTAGAGGCTATTCAAGAGGTTGCGGACAAGTCCGCTCCTCTCATTATAGAACATGTTCGCCAGAAATTAGGCTTTCAGATCATCGGTGCCTTAAAAAACTCCGATGGGGCTGTACCAATCGTTCAATTAGCCCAAGATTGGGAAGACACGTTCAATACATATCAAATTGTACATCCCTCTGGGTTGGTAGATGGACCATTTGACTTAAACGGATCTGACGCAGTTCTGAAATTTGTGATCCCCCCTTCTGCTCAAACACCAAAACTGATTATTCAGAATGGATTAGGTGAGATTGTTTTTGAAAAATTCATGTCCCCCGGGGACAACGAATTCACCTTGAAAGCCAAAGATCAGACCGGAATTCCACT
>CAYNQW010000310.1:0-1882 GCA_964399415.1 uncultured Hyphomicrobiales bacterium | reverse complement strand
CATTTTCCATCCCGGCAAAGCCGGGCACAACTGGATATGTCGTTCATATCGGCACCTATCGTACCGAAACAGACGCCTATCGCGCACAATATCAACTCGAACAATCTGACCCGCATCACTTTAAACATGTCACCTTTACCGTGGCCCCCTTACACCAGCGCAATATAACGCGTTACAGCCTTGTTTCAGCCCCGCTTGCCGCGCATCATGTTGCCGATCTATGCGCGGTTTTGTGGCAACATAAAATGGGGTGCAGTGCCAGCTATACACAATAGGCAGGACAACGCCCAACCGCGTATTCAACTTGCCCAAAGCTGGCTTTTCTGATTAATAACAAAGCTGCTCATCGCCCTTTGTTTTTGTGGATTTTGGCCAGCTTTATGGATAGTTCGACACTTATTTCATTTGCCACTTTTGCCATGGTCTCCGCCTTTACCCCGGGGCCAAATAATGTCATGCTGGCCGCATCAGGCGCCAATTTTGGATTTCGCCGGACTCTGCCCCATATTTTTGGCATTCTGATCGGCTTTTGTAGTTTGGTGGTGGCCGCCGGGCTTGGCTTGGCAACATTATTTGCGATCATGCCATGGCTTTACGATGTGTTAAAGGTCGCCAGTGTTTTGTTTTTGCTCTATCTGGCGTGGAAAATTGGCAGTGCAGGTCGCACCGCAACAAAAGATAAAGACAGACCGCTAAGCTTCATTCAGGCAGCCAGTTTTCAACTGATCAATCCCAAAGCCATCACGGTGATCATCAGTTCGGTTACCGCCTATACATCAACAGCTGAAAATGTCGGTGCAGAGGTCACAATTTTACTAGTTGTCTTTGCCACTGTGACAATTTGTGCGACCTGCACTTGGGCAGTTTTTGGTACCGCCATCGCGCGCCTTCTTACCAGCCAAACCCGGCTTCGCCAATTCAACATAACCATGGCATTGCTTCTTGTGGCCAGCTTACTGCCGTCCATCCTTGCGCCTGCTTTGATGAAATAAATCGCCATTGGCAATTGCAAATTTGCATTCGTCTTTTTTTCCGATAGGCTGGTTGGCCAGATTATAAACAATAAACGCGATATCATGCCTGATCCAGCCCATCACCCATCACACCTTTTAGATAACAAGGCCAATCTTGCGGGCCGGTTTTTTGCGATCTCTAAAACCGTTGGCGACAAGCCACTATTTTTTCGAAAGATTAACGGTGCTTGGTCTGGCTTGAGTTGGGCAGAGGTTGATCACAAAACACGTCAATTAGCCGCGGTGTTGGTATCTGCGGGCGTGGGCCCCGGGGACCGGGTGATTATCAGCGCGGAAAACCGCCCCGAATGGGCCATTTGTGATCTTGCGATTATGGCAATTGGCGCGATTGTGGTGCCCGCCTACACCACCAATACCGAAGATGATCATCATTTCATTATGGACCATTCTGGTGCCGTCGTTGCCATTACCTCTGGCGGTGCGCTTGCCACCCGCATGATGCTGGCAGCGGCGCGTGTGCCAAATATGCGGCTGATGATTTTCATGGACCCGACAGCCATTGCGCTTCCTGACCATAGCGTTCAAACAATGCAATGGGATGATGTTGTGGCTGCCGCCACGCCGCTTGCCACGATCGATCAACGCATTGACGCACAAAAAAGCGATGATACCTGCTGTTTGATCTATACATCTGGCACGGGGGGACGGCCAAAAGGCGTTATGCTCACGCATCGGTCAATACAGGCAAATATTGATGCCGCAATCACCCTATTAGAAGAAGCCAATGCATCTTGTGATCAGCGGTTCCTATCTTTGTTGCCGCTGTCTCATTCCTATGAACACACAGCCGGTCTGCATTTGCCACTGCAAACCAAATCAGAAGTTTGGTACAGCGAGTCAGCCGAACA
>CAYNQW010000309.1:0-1889 GCA_964399415.1 uncultured Hyphomicrobiales bacterium | reverse complement strand
AGGCCCCCACCAAATAGCGCGGCAACAACCAATCTGGAAAACATGGCATATCCCTTTCGACAAGGGGCAACCGATTAGTGACAGGGAAATCCGGTTGCGTGACGAGTATCGTGAGCGGCGTCATGAAGGGTATGCGCCTGAAGATGACCCGCAATCGTGATCATTCCAAAGCCAAGGAGCGCGGCAAAGACCATCGCCACCAAAGGAGATGCTTTTGCTTTGTGCTGAACGATGCCTTGCGTCGACATTGATGCCATCTTTGGTGTCATATTGATAACCTTTCCCACAATATTCATCTTCTGAAGGGCTACTAGTTGTATCATTATTTTTTATTTTATACGAACCAATAATGGATGCAATGCTCACGAAGCGTCACTTTCTATCATTTTCATACTGATGCTTTATGCCCAGCCTGCTCGTGATGAGAAAAATCTTTGTTCCAAGAAACAATTTCAACAGCGTTCCAATCACCGCTAAGAGCGCCGATGCCACATGATTTCAAGGCTATGCCAGTCGCGCTTGTTGAAAAACCATCACTGCACGGCGCCCTGACCGGCAATAGGCCAAAACAGGCTTTTCCAACTCATCCCAAAGTTTTGCCAAATCATCGCAATTTTCTGCGGTAAGGCCACTGCTTTGAATCGGCATATAGTGAAAAGCCAAGCCATGTTTTTGGGCTTCATTTTTCAGGACAGCATGGGCAACGGCGCCGCTTTCTTCATCAGGGCGATTGCAAATAATGGTTTTGAAGCCTGCCGCTTTGATGGCGGCAATTTGATCGCCGTCAATTTGACCGTCCACGGAATAGTCTGACGTCACATGGGTAATAGCCATGGCTGAACACTTTCTCTTGAAGCAGGATTAGGATTGATCGCTGGCGCCACGGATGCCAGAGACCGGCACTTTAAGATAAGTGCTGCCATTGTCTTCAGCCCCAGGCATATGCCCCGCGCGCATATTCACTTGGATCGACGGCATGATCAGCGTTGGCATACCAAGCGTTGCGTCTCGCGCCTCCCGCATGGCCACAAAATCATCTTCGCTATTGCCTTTGCCGACATGGATATTGTCACGCTTTTGCTCACCCACCGTGGTCTCCCATTTCACGTCACGACCACCGGGCATATAGTCATGGCAGATGAACATTCTGGTGTCATCGGGCAGGGTAAAGATTTTCTGAATCGACTGATAAAGCGTCCGCGCATCCCCGCCCGGGAAATCGGCACGCGCGCTACCACCATCGGGCATGAATAGCGTATCGCCCACAAACACCGCATCGCCAATCACATGCGCCATGCAAGCGGGCGTATGGCCGGGCGTATGCAGAACTTTGGCTTCAATTGAACCCAACTGATAGGTGTCACCGTCCGAAAGAAGCAGATCAAACTGACTGCCATCACGTTCAAATTCAGTGCCGGCATTAAAGACTTTGCCAAAAATATTCTGCACCACCGTGATTTCTTTTGAGATCATGATTTTACCACCCAGTTTTTCCTGAATGTACGGCGCGGCGGACAAATGGTCGGCATGGACATGGGTTTCAATCAACCAATCCAAGGACAACCCCTGATCCGTAATATCACCAATAATTTCATCCGCTTGGGCATAGGAAATCGTGCCCGATGGATAATCAAAGTTCAGCACCGAATCGACCACCGCACATTTTTTTGTCGCAGGGTCTGCCACCAAGTAACTCACCGTATTGGTGCGAGCATCAAAATAGGCTTTAATTTCAGGGGTGTTCTTCATTATCGTCGACATTGCCGTCACCTCAAAAGTTCTATTTGCAGTATAAGTACATACTTATATATAATATACAGGTTTACAGATTAAAAATAAAGTTACATATAATATATATCTTTAAGAAAGGCTACCTATGCGGTTGACAC
>CAYNQW010000308.1:0-1913 GCA_964399415.1 uncultured Hyphomicrobiales bacterium | reverse complement strand
GGGGTTGGGCTTATTCATGGTGCTGGTAAAAAGCGGCAGTCTTGCCCACCTTGGCAATGCACAAAGTGGTGGTTTCCTGGGAAAACTCCTCGATTATTTTTTTCTGCAACTCATTATCCGCGGGCAAGCCCAGTTTAATCATCGCTTCCTTGCCCAGGATCTTGGAGCACTCCCGGATAAATTCATGGGTCAACCCACGCTTGCCCACCTTTAAATCGATTGGGCGGGTCTTGAGAATGCCCCGGATCTTCCGCTTTTCTTTTCCGCTTAGTTCTACCATGGTATTTCCTTTCCGTCTTCTCCCCAAAATCCGCCGTTCTGGGCGGGGGTTAATTGGTCGGTCACGGCAAGCATCTTGCTTACTGAATCCTGCACCTCATACTTCGCATCCTCCCCGCCCATCTCGGTTTTTACCCAGCCTGGGCTCAGGGATACCACTTGGATGCGATGATCTGCGAGGTCGATCGCTGCCTGCTTGGTCAGCATATTCAGCCCTGCCTTGGAGCACTCATAAGCAATCGCTCCGCCCAGTTGGGTATTCCCCCGCAGTTCGATGGAGCCGAGCCGGCTGGACATATTGTAGATCCATGCATTTTCGGAACGTTTCAGGCAGGGCAGGGCATGGCGGAGCACAAGAAATGCACCCCGTAGATTGGTCTGCAATACCTGGGAGAAGGAGTCTGCACTCACCTCATGCAAGTCCCGCCAGTCGATGATGCCCGCATTATTAAACAAGCGATTGATGGAAATGCCTTGGCTGTTTAATTCCTTGAAGCAATCGATGACCGACTGCTCATCGTCCACATCCAGTTGTACAATTTGTAAATCTTCGTTGGTTTTTTGAAGTTCGGATAAGAAGTGGGCATTTTCCGGGTTTCGGCACCCGGCAATGACCCGGTCTCCCCGGGTGAGGAGTTGTTTGCACAATTCCAATCCGATCCCGCGGCTCGCTCCGCTAATAAAATAGGTAATCATAAAAATAAAGATACCCATACAACCGCAAAGAGGAGAGGCAGGCAAGAGGATGTGCCTTTTTTAAATTCAATGAAGTTCCTCAATTGGCTGTCTGTGGCGTTTCACGAAGGAAGTGTGAAATGCTATGCTGTGATTCTACTTCAAACTTCACTCTTCCTATCTTCACTCTTTAATATTCTCTCTGTACGAAGTTCGGACTCGGTGTTAGTGTTATTTCTTTTACTATTCCTCAGCGGTGCGGGGTTGTTTCCCTGTCATATTCCGATCGCTGGTTATCCCTTTTTACACACAACTTTATATGTCAGACGAAGAAAAAGAGTCTTCATCATCCAAGCCAAGCGATTCCGGAGAGGAAAAGCCCAAACCTAAGCGCCGTGCACCGGTACGCAGAAAAAAGCCTGCCGCACCCAAAGCCAAGAAGGCAGACGAAGCGACTGCAGACAATGCAGAGGTGGCTCCGGTCGCAGAAAAAGTGGCTCCTAAGGTAGCCCCCGTAGTTGAACAAAAGCCCGTGCAATCGGAACCTGAGCAAAAGACCCAAGAATCTAAGCCGAAATCTTCCGCCCAGCCCAAAGAGGAAGAGGGCAATAAGCCGGAGGATAGGCCCAAGCCTTCCCCCCGTCCGCAAAGGCAACCCAACCGCAGGCCACAGGAGCACGCCCCCAAATATTATGAGGATCAGGCACGCAATGTACGCGATCTTGCAAACCTCAAGGGGAAGCGACCAATCGTTGCCTTAACAGCTTATGATGCGGTGATGGGCCGGTTGGTCAATGATGCGGGGGTGGACTTTATTTTAGTGGGCGACTCCGTAGGTACGACCCTACTGGGGCACCGTACCACCATACCGGTGGATATGACTGATATGGTGCGCCACACCGCCGCGGTCCGCCGGGCCCAGCCCAAGTGCTTACTGGTGGCGGATCTTCCTTTTGGAG
>CAYNQW010000307.1:0-1913 GCA_964399415.1 uncultured Hyphomicrobiales bacterium | reverse complement strand
CCCAGGACACGAATGCTCCAGGAGTCAAGGGTCCCACTATCCTCAGCAGGGTAGGCATCGACTGCCTTCAGTTGCCAATCTCCCTGGGAGTTTTCTCCATAGAAAGCATTGCTCAGCAGCACCATGTCACTGAGATCATCAGAAGCTCCAAAACCGTTGTGCACCGTAAAGAGCACACTGCGGGTACCGGAAGGAGAGACTAACTCAAAGCCCAGGTCACCGGTATAGCTATGAGTTGCACTCACCTTGACCTGAACCCCCTCGACGGTCAACTGGTCACTGAGCGTGATGTTGTCGGTGACTCCACTGGCAGTGGCCGGAATCGTCACCTCTGGGCTGCTGCCCTGCCAACTGCACTCCTGCCACTCTCCAAGATCCTCCGTATAGTTTTGAGCCATGCCAACAGCGGCATCGACATTGACCCTGCCGAAGCCATACCAGTTGTGGAAGTGATAGCCGGCAGCGTTGGTGGTCCAGGCCGGCTCAGCAACATAGTCGAGACCATCGATGTCGACAATGGTTTCTGTTCGGTTGGGATCAACCCGGGTGGCTGTGGAAGCAAGGATGTGCTTGACATCGCGCCAACTGAGATTGGGGTTGGCCTCCAAAATCAGGGCAATGGCGCCGGAGGTGACCGGAGCCGCCGAGGATGTGCCATTGAAGCGGGAGGTGTAGTTGCAGTCGGGGTTAAGGCCGTTGCTGTTGTCTTCAAAGTCATTCCCCCAGGAACTGCTGCGGCTGTAGCCCTGCTCACAGCCGGACTGATCGGTCGTGATCATGGCCGGTGCATCGTAGCCGTACTCTCCCCCGGGAGCACTGAGCCAGAGAGCCGAGCCGGCCGTGGAGTAAGAAGAGCGGAGGCCATTGGCGTTGAGGGCACCAACCACCAGTTGATAGGGATGACTGTTCCCAGGGTCCATGTTGGCATTCTGGCAACTGAGACCGAAGGAAGATCCAGGATAGCAGTAGCCATGGTACTCAAATCCGTTCCCCGCCGCCTTGACATAGAGGGCGCCCTTGCCACTGCGTAGATTACTCACCCCATATTTGAACTGCTCCAGCAAGGTCGAAGAGATTGGAAAGTCTGAGGTATTGTTGTAGCCATAGCTCAGGTTGAAGATGGCCACATCACTGGAGTCCGGGCTGGCCGTGCTGCCTCCAAGGGAAGCCAGCTCTGCAGCCGTCGACTGGTAACGCAGGAAGTTGTAGCCCACGAGATCCACAGCGGGGGCGACCCCACGACCTCCCTTACCATTATCAGCCTCCGCTCCAATCAGTCCGGCCACAGAGGTTCCGTGATCACCATAGCTACTGGGGTTGGTCGGGTCAGTGTCTTCTTCCACAAAGTCCCAGGAACCGTTGGAGACGATGTTGTCATCAAGATCCTCATGGACCAGTTCGAGGCCCTCATCGACAACGGCAACCTTGACCCCCGAACCAGCAATTCCATCTCTTGTAGCATTGTCATTGTTGATGTCTTCTCCTGGTTGGCCGCCACTTTGACTGAAGGTGTTCTGTCCCCAGTTGTTGAGATGCCACTGGTGAACCAGTAGGGGATCGCCACTGGAGAGGCTGGTCACATTGATGCTGGCACTGGTTCGCTCAGAGACGTGTCCAGCGGCATCCTTAAACCAGACGGAGACCGTGTGTAGTCCGAGGGTGGGACGTAGACTGAAGGGAACCTCAGCGGAGTAGTTGGTCTCTGGTGCAAAGATCACCCAGTTGTTGTCATAGCGGCTGGGTGTGAGATTATCCTCGCTGGCGTAGTAGGCAAAGACCCCACTGTCGTCAGTGGCGCTAAGGCTGAGGGTGACCGTGGAGGAGTTGGCTGTACTGACTCCGTTGTTGATGCTGATGGCAGGGTTTTGTGGAGCACTGCCGTCATCACTGAGGTAGTGCACCTGGTAGGGACC
>CAYNQW010000306.1:0-1935 GCA_964399415.1 uncultured Hyphomicrobiales bacterium | reverse complement strand
CCCAAGCCCGGGATGAAGCTCGCGGTCTTTTCTTTCATACCGAAAAGACTGCTAGTCACCGCTCTTTCTGCGTCGTCGTACCGTACTGAAATTTGAGAGAGGATCGGGGAATACTGAACCAAATCCTCAAAGGCCTGATCGCGCTCGCTGCCGATGACATATTCCGCACTGCACAGCAGTTTGGCACCTATGCCGGAGGCAACGCCCGGACCGTAGACAATAAAGGCAGGCGTGATGCCGATGCTGTTCAGACCTACCAGCCCGAGAGCGATGAACAACAGCAATCCCACAACAAGTTTTTTGATCATAGGTACATCACGCGAGTGTGCCGATGAATGCCAAGCCAACCATCAGGCCCTCATCGGCAAGGATAGGCAATCCGCTTGAGCGTGCATTTAATCTCACGATCCCTCACCGTTCAAGAAGGCGGTAACTGACTCATCTCTCCGAAGCAGGACTTTCTGATTGCGCCAGCCGACCTCCTGACAAAAACAGCATCAGACCGACACAGCCCGCCGCGGAGGCTACAAGATAAGGAGTCATGTAGCGGCTATCGCTGGCAACATAAACAAACCCAAGCAGGGCAGGCCCAATGGCAGTCCCCATCGAGGACATAAGATTGCTGACTGAGAAAATTCTCGCATACTCCCGTGCACCGAATGCCTCAGCCAGAATCAGAGGCTGGAGCATAAGCAAGTTGCCGACAGAGGCTCCGAACAGGAACAACCCCGCGCACAGAGTCACGACACTGAACCCGCTGGCCAGCATCGAAAGCGAACCGGCCTGCAACAGCATCATACACACAGCAAACACCTTTATTGAGCCCCGCTCAACCACCCAGCCGCCGATTAAACGACCCACAATGCTCGCGACAGGCAGGATGGCGACCACCAGCGCTGTCTGAGCGTCATCGAGTTGCTCCCGCGAAAGACCGTACTGATGTGCTATGCCTCCGACTTGGGCCAGCATGAGGAAGATGTAGGCCAGACTGGTCCCCCAAAAAAAACGCTTCCTGCGTGCCTGTTGAAAAGTAAAACCGTGCTCTGATGCTCTGGCGCTATCCGCAACCGGTTTCGGCTCGGCATTCTCCTCACTCTGCACAGGCGAATCCCCGTCAGGAAACAAACCCATTGATTCCGGATCAGGCCGCAGCCAGATCAGCGCTACCGGAACAACACCCATGACAAACAGCAAGGCCAGCAGCGGCATGGTCAGCCTAAAACCAAAGGTGTCGATCATGAAGGCACTCAACGGAGTTAACACAACTCCACCCAGCGATAAACCGGTCGAGGCCACTGACAAAGCAACTGCGCGCCGGCGCTGAAACCATCGAGTCACTAGGGTTGTTGCAGGGATCAGTGCTGATGCCGCAAAGCCTGCGCCAAAAACCACGTAGACGGCAAACAGCTGCACCAGGTTGGCGACAAATGGGAGTGCGCATAAAGACAGGGATGCCATTAAGGCGCCGAGCGTAATACTCACCCGAGGGTCATAATCCTGAACCAGCTTGGCCACATAGAGACCGGTAAATCCACCGCTCAGAAAAAAAATAGAAACAGCGGTAGAGGCCGACTGCACATCAAAGTTTGGCTGAGCCGCAAGCGCGTTGAGGTAGATAGCGTGGTTATAAAAACTCAAACCGCTGGTAAATGTCAGCTGCACCAGGATCGCCCAGACTATTTTCCATCCATAAAAAGTTTGCTTAGCCATCAGTGCCACAGACTATGAACACAGCTTTGAAAGCGGAAACTTTGAGCCCGCTGAAACGATTGTCTGAAAATTGCACTTCTAGGCGCCCAGATAGAATCAGGAATGGGCAAATCCGTAAAAGAGATGGCACCCGCAACATTGCAGCTGGAGCGATCAAAGCGTACGTCCCTCGACATCAGTCGAAGCTCTGATAGTAAGTAAAATATCCCGTGAACATCTCTTCCC
>CAYNQW010000305.1:0-1938 GCA_964399415.1 uncultured Hyphomicrobiales bacterium | reverse complement strand
CCTCGTCAGCTGCACCCGTCCGGAAGGCTTCTAAATAATACCGCCCGCCGGCTTTTGGTCCCGTGCCTGAAAGCCCGCATCCCCCAAACGGTTGACTGCCAACGACCGCGCCAATCTGATTGCGGTTGATGTAAATATTGCCGACATTAATGGCATTTGTCACTGTTTTGATGTTCTCATCAATCCGGCTTTGCATCCCAAAAGTAAGGCCATAGCCTCTGGCATTGATCGCCTTAACCACCTCATCTTCTTTCCCTTCAGGATATGAGATCAGATGCAAGACAGGACCAAAAATTTCTTCTTCCAACTCAGCAATTGACGATAAAGCGATCATGGCCGGCGGACAAAAAAGGCCAGATGAGGGCGCATCCCCTTTCCAGATCAACCGCCCGTCCTTTGCCGCTAAGGCGATATGGTCATTGATCTTGGTTTTTGCTTCTTCATCGATAACCGGGCCAATATCCGTTGCGGTATCTCTGGGATCACCAATATTTAAGCAAGCAGCCGCGCTTACAAGCATTTCTTGCAAAGGCTCGGCGATGCTTTCCTGCACATAAAGGACGCGTAAAGCCGAGCATCGTTGCCCTGCGGATCGAAAGGACGAGGTCAGCACATCATCAACCACTCGCTCCAACAAAGCCGATGAATCCACGATCATGGCATTTAATCCGCCTGTTTCCGCGAGCAATGGCGCAAAGGGTTTTGCGGATGCGGCGATTCCAGCCTCAATCCTCTTGGCCGTCGCGGTTGAACCGGTGAAGACCACCATATCGGCCTGCCCGGCTTCCACCAGCCCTGCCCCGACGGTTTCCCCAGTCCCGTAAAGCATGATCAGCGCATCTTCAGCAATGCCCGCTTGATGCATGAGGCCAGAGGCAAATGCCGCAATTTGAGGGGTTTGTTCCGCAGGCTTGGCGATCACCGTGTTGCCTGCCGCCAAGGCCGCGGCTATCTGCCCCGTGAAGATGGCCAAGGGGAAATTCCAAGGTGAGATGGCCACCACGACCCCTCGCGCTTTTGTTAGAGAGGCTGTCTTGCGCAATTGCGCGGCGTAATAGCGGCAGAAATCAATCGCCTCACGCCATTCGCTCACCGCATCTTCGATTGTTTTGCCAGCTTCTTGAGCCAGCAAACGAAAAATCTCTGCATCATGCTCTTCATAAAGGCTAGCGATGCGGTCAAGGCAATCGGCTCGGTGAGAAGATGACGTGCGGTTCCATGATGATCGTTCTGCCCGCGTGAAAGCCTTGGCAATATCATTGTTATGCGCATCAGGAGTTGATAAGGTTTCATGGGGCTTTTGGACGATGCTTTGATAGCGCTTTAATGCTGAAGGGTCTTCGGAATCAAACCCTTGGCTATTGCTTCGCTCATCCCCAAACAAACCTGCCCCTGTCCGCAAAAACGCCGCAAGGTTCGGGTTGCTGGGTGCATCACGTCGAAACGGATCACGGATGATTTGAGTAATGGCGACTTTTGGATCCGCCAATTGATTGATGAAGGATGAGTTGGCGCCATTTTCGAGCAATCGGCGCACCAAATAAGCCAATAAGTCTTGATGTATACCAACAGGCGCATAAACCCGATGCTGATATTGATGGCGCATTTGCATATCGTGATGCACCGCATCGCCCATCCCATGCAATTTTTGAAACTCAAATGACCTTGGATTGATCTGCTTTGCCATATGCGAAACCGCCGCAAGCGTGACCGCGTTATGGGTGGCAAATTGGGGATGCACGCAATCAGTGGCCTCAAGCAATTTACGGGCATGGGCAATGTAAGCCCGATCAGTGTTCACTTTCTTGGTGAAGACTGGAAAGTCTTTTAGGCCTTTTTCTTGTGCCAGTTTGATCTCGCTGTCCCAATAAGCGCCCTTAACGAGCCGCAAATGAAATCGTGTTTGCTGGGCGCGTGCCATTTCCAGCAAGGAGTCTA
>CAYNQW010000304.1:0-1941 GCA_964399415.1 uncultured Hyphomicrobiales bacterium | reverse complement strand
GAAACAGGATCAGTGGTGGTGATGGATATTAAAACTGGTGCGATCAAAACGCTGGTTTCTTCCCCTACCTATGACCCCAATGTGTTTTCGGGCAGGCTCAGTTCAAAAGATTGGAAAATGCTGATTGATAACCCTAGAACGCCTTTGTTGGATCGGTCGCTTTCGGGGCAATACTCACCGGGGTCAACCTTCAAGATGGTGGTTGCTCTGGCGGCATTGGAAGCGGGGGTGATCAACGAAAAAACGCCATTTGTTTGCACGGGTCATCGCCAAGTGGGTAATCAGGATTTCCACTGCTGGTTCAAACATGGGCATGGTCGGGTTAATGTGATCCAAGCCTTAGAGCAATCTTGCGATGTGTTTTTTTATGAAATTGGCCTAAAGACAGGGATCAAACGCATTTCTGAGATGGCCCGCAAATTGGGGTTAGGCGCCCCAACGGGCATTACGATGCCCGGGGAAAAATCAGGGCTAATCCCCACCAAATCGTGGAAAGAGATCACCTATGATCGCCCTTGGACATTGGGGGAGACGGTCAACGCGTCGATTGGTCAGGGTTATGTGCTGGCAACGCCGCTTCAATTGGCGGTGATGACAGCACGGATCGCCGATGGCAAACGCGCAATCCTTCCGCGGATGACCTTGGCGGGGGATGATGGTGATGAATTTGAACCTCTTGGCATCTCTGAGCGGGCGCTGAATGTGGTTCGAAAAGGGATGCGCCGAGTAATGAGTGGCGAAAAGGGCACGGCAAAGCGATATGATCTCGCTTCTATCGGGGCCCCTATGGCAGGCAAAACCGGCACGGTTCAAGTGCGCGCCATTTCCAAAGCAGAACGTGAAGCAGGCATCATTGATAATATTGATCGAAAATGGAAATTCCGTGATCATGCCCTGTTTGTCAGTTACGCGCCCTATAATAACCCGCGCTATGCCATCGCGGTGGTGGTGGAACATGGCGGGGGTGGGTCTAGCACCGCCGCGCCGATTGCAAGCGCAGTGATGCGGCATTTGTTTACCGCTGATGCTAAAGGAGAAGCGTGATGGCTGAGCCTACCCAAGGCCGCCACGGGCAAATCCGCGTTCGCCCCCCGAGCGCGACTCTTTTGGATGCGCCGTTTTCTTTGTTCCACCATCTGCGGAAAGTGCCGTGGTTGATTTTGCTGATTTGTTTGATTTTATCGGCCATTGGGGTTGGCGCGCTTTATTCAGCCGCTGGCGGCAGTTGGACGCCATGGGCGGGCGCGCATCTCAAACGTATCTTTGTGGGGCTTGGGTTAATGGCGGCTATCGCTTCCATTCCTATTGTCTATTACCGCAAATTATCGCTCCTCGGATGGGTGATGGCGGTGTTGATACTGATATCATTGGAATTCATTGGTTCTGGCAAAGGCGTCCAACGCTGGATTTCTTTGGGTGGATTTAATTTGCAACCATCAGAGCCGGCAAAATTGGCGGTGGTTATGCTGATGGCGGCGTATTTCCATAGCATCAATCCCGAATTGCTTCGCAATCTCCGCACTTATATTGTCGCGGTGGCTATTGCCGCGATCCCGTTTTTATTGGTCTTGTTGCAACCTGATTTAGGCACGTCCATCATGTTGTTTGGCTCCGCCGCCGTTGTTGTGCTGGTGGCAGGGATGCCGGGTTGGATGATCATCACGGCGCTGATTTTGGTGGTGATGGCGGCGCCTGTGATCTGGACATTTCTTTATGATTATCAGAAAGACCGCATCCTTGTTTTTCTCAACCCCGGGGCGGATCAATTGGGGGCAGGCTATCAAATCACCCAATCCAAGATTGCGCTTGGCAGTGGCGGGCTTTTTGGCAAAGGTTATCTTCAGGGTAGTCAAAGCCGCCTCAATTATTTGCCAGAAAAGCAAACAGATTTTGTCTTTACCATGATTGGTGAAGAATTCGGGTTTCTCGGCGGTATTTTTA
>CAYNQW010000303.1:0-1945 GCA_964399415.1 uncultured Hyphomicrobiales bacterium | reverse complement strand
GGCGAATGATTTCGATAGATTGCTGAACGGTTTGCGTTTGCATTTCCATCATACCGGCATCGTTAAAGGCAATGCGGTAAATATCATTGTCGCGGGTCAGGCTGACCCCCTGCCCCAATCCATTAAAAATGCTTTGTGCCGCATCGGCATCGCTGGCATCACGCAGTTTGACAACCACAGAATTGTCACGCAAATCAAGTCCGCTAAATCTGATTTTAGCACCACGGAATTCCTGCCGAATGGTTTCTGCAATGGTGTCAAGACGCTCTTGACGCACGGCATCGATATCCACCCGCAGCAATAAATGAGACCCGCCTCTTAAATCCAGTCCCAGATTGATTTTTTCACCGGGAAGAATAGAAGCGGCCTGACCATTTACAAGGTTTGGCAATGCATAAACAACACCGCCAAGCAGAACCACGGCGACAAGAAGCTTTTTCCATAGTTGAAATTGTAGCATGGCGATGGGTCTCGCTGGAACAAATAGGAACAGGGCCTATGCACTGGCTGAAAAAAATTGTCAGCCAATGCCATTATGTTTATTTTTTAACAGGTTCAGTTTTGCCGCGGATGTCAGCAATCATTGCCCGCACAACGTTCACCTTAACATCTTTTGCAATTTCAACCTCAACCGTATCACTATCGTCAAGCACTTTGACAACCGTACCGGTCAGACCACCAGATGTGACAATCTTGTCACCGCGTCTGATGGCGGCTAGCATTTCTTTGTGTTGTTTGGCACGTTTTTGTTGTGGGCGAATAAGAAGGAAGTAGAAAATGACCATCACGAAAATGATGGGCAACAGACCAAAACCGCCTTCAGCTAAGCCGCCGGATGATTGTGCGAATGCAGGGGTGATTAACATAATTCGGTGTCTCCGCTTGTCATAAAAAAATCTACAGGGAACATAACGGCCCTTGCGCTTTGTCGCAATGACCCATATGTCCTTTCAGACCAGTTTTTCGAAACACAATAGGGTTTTTGTGAGTATTTACCATGTCAAAACTTAATGATGATGCCATGTTGCAACAGTTAACACGCATTGCTGATGCGCTAGAGCGTCAATGGCCACCGCTGCCAAATAGTGCTGATCTTGCACGAGCTGAGGCCTATGTCTGGCATTCCGATATCCGTAAATTGGCACCGGTCCATTCGGTAAATCGATTGGCACTGGGGCTGCTGCGCGGCGTTAATGAACAGCGCGATTTGCTGATGGCGAACACCACCGCCTTTGCCAACAAATTGCCAGCCAATAATGCTCTGCTGTGGGGCGCACGGGGGACCGGTAAATCATCGCTTGTAAAAGCTGTTCATGGTGCCATTTTAGCTTCAGGACTTGATTGTGGGCTGGTTGAAATTCACCGCGAGGATATCGCTGATTTGCCGCTGTTAATGAATTTTTTGGCAACGATCGACAGACAATTTATTGTATTTTCTGATGATCTGGCATTTGAACAGGGCGAAAGCACATATAAATCGCTGAAAGCCGCGCTTGATGGCGGTATCGAAGGCCGCCCGGAAAATGTCATTTTCTATGCTACATCTAACCGTCGGCATTTGATGCCGCGCCAGATGATGGAAAACGAACGCTCGTCTGCGATCAGCCCTTCTGAAACCACTGAAGAAACTGTATCGCTGTCAGATCGATTTGGTTTGTGGGTCGGATTCCATTCAATTGATCAAGACACTTATCTTGAAATGATTGATGAATATATAAATTATTTCAATATCAAGGTCGGCAAAATTGATGTAAGAGCTGAAGCGCTTGCATGGTCAATTGGACGGGGCGCACGCTCCGGCCGGGTGGCGTGGCAATATATCACTGATTTGGCGGCGCGGACCAACACCCGTTTGACATTAAAAGGCTAATCACGGCGCAATCAAATCAAGAAATCAGACTGCGCGGGTCAATTGGCTGGCGAGATTTACGGATTTCAAAATGCA
>CAYNQW010000302.1:0-1963 GCA_964399415.1 uncultured Hyphomicrobiales bacterium | reverse complement strand
AAATGGAGCGGGTAACGGGAATCGAACCCGTGCGTTCAGCTTGGGAAGCTGACAGGCTACCATTACATCATACCCGCAACTTTGTTGCTATGCCTTTGAAAATAAATAGTTAATTATCTTCATTTTTTATCATTTCGGGTAAATCTTACGCGGATTTTACCCAAAAAATGGAGACCAAAATGACCATTTATCCCAAAACCCCTGCGCAAAATTCTTGCGCCCCGAAGCCTAAGAAAATTTATATCACCCAGCGCCCAATAATAAAAGACTTTCATGATTGGCGGATTTTACCTTTAATCTGCGGTGCGCAAAACCCTTGATTTTGTTGAGGCCAATTTCATTGAAACCCGCGCCTATGACCCCGCCAGCAAATCCACCACCCGCACCCCCACAGGCCAAATGGTCGCCGCCACATTTCAACATGACACCAGCCGCAATCTTGATGCCCATCTGCACACCCATTGCGTCATTGCCAATATGACGCTGAACCAAGATGGCCAATGGCGGAGTATTGAGCCCACGGCTTTACGGCCGCCATGTCAAATTGATTGGGGCGTTAATCACGCTTCGAGATCACTGCTTGCCCCTAAGGACACCGCCCATCCGCGCAGAATACGATCAGCGATGATGGCGATGAAGGCCATGGAAAACCCAGCCGTTAAGCCAAGGCCGGTATTGGCATCACGAAGGCCGATATTGACCTGTTCCGCCAACCCTCTTGCCCCCACCAACACCGCGATGATCAGCATCGCCAAAGCAAACAACACCGTCTGGTTAAGCCCTAGCAATATCGACGGTCTGGCGACAGGCAATTCAATGTGAATCAGCCGTTGCCAAGGCGAGCATCCCTGCGCCACTGAGGCTTCTATCAAGGTCTGCGGGACATGACGAAGGCCATGTTCGGTGTAACGGATCAACGGCACGATGGCATAAAGCACAATCGCCACCAACGCGGAAAATTCGTTGATCTGGAACAACGCCACCGCCGGAATCAAAAAGATATAAAGCGGTATGGATTGCAACGTATCGTTAACTGGCCTCAGCACATTCGACACGCGATCTGACTTCGCCGCCCAAACCCCAAGCGGGCATCCGATCACCAAGCAAACCAGCACCGACGCTGTGCAAAGATAAACCGAATACATGGCGTCTTGCCAATGCCCCGCCCAAGTGATCGCCACCATCATGGCAACGGCGACCGCGGCAAACTTCCCTCCAGCAGTGCGCCAAGAAATATAGCCAACGCTCATCACCACCAACCACCAAGGCAGATAGGTGAAGCCTCGGAAAGCCACCAAACCAAGCCCTAGGATTAAAAAGCCAAGGGTGAATTGACGCCGCATGACAAAAACAAACGCCGCCAGCAAAACAACCCCGATATAAACAAACTGCATCAATGGCGGGAATGACACGCCCCAAGTGAAGGGCAGAACCGCTTTCGTCAGGCCTATTCGCATGGGCAAGAGAATATAAACCAAAGCGTTGTTTTTGATCTGATCAAGCACCATGCCATAGTGACTGATGAATTGATTGAGGCTGTTATTAATCTGCGCTTCAATCTCACGGATGCCGCTTGCCGTCAGCACCGTCAATTGATCAAGAGCATCGGCAAAAACAAAACCGATGATCGACACTGCCGCAAAAATAATCCCATCACGCCACCAGTGGCGCGGTTGGCTTGAATTTTGATGAGGCTCAACCCGCATTTCTGACGCTGCCCTTGTGAGCCGATCAATCACCACCGCCAAAAGCACAATCACAACCCCTGCCCCCAACGCCTGGCCAAATCGAGCCGAGCCTTTATTGGTGGCCACCAGCACTTCACGGCCAATATCATCAAAGCCGCCAATAACCGCCGCGATAATCACCATCGACAGGCTGGCCAAAACCGTTTGATTGACCCCAACGAGCATCTGCTGTTTGGCGTGCGGCAATTCAATCTCAATAAACCGTTGCCATGGCG
>CAYNQW010000301.1:0-1969 GCA_964399415.1 uncultured Hyphomicrobiales bacterium | reverse complement strand
GTATCAGCCAGCGCCTGGAGCTCCGCCTGAGTAGCCTCTCGGTCCTGAGGGAGCATAGATTCGTAAACTGCCAGGCTGACAGGATCAGCAGGACGATTAAAGTAGGCTACGTAAAGCCTTTGTACTGCGGCGGTATTCATACCCATGTTGATCACTCCTTAAGAGTAGTTTTTTAAACAATGTTCCGGCTGTAGCCCAAGCGACCTTAAATGCAATGCCGATATACATGCCTTGACGCTCGAGGCGCCAAAATTATTCCCCACACACACCGTGCATCAGGTTCCCACAGCTATTGTTCCAAAACACTTATTTTTGTCAAGCCATCAAAGTGGCCGTTTTGCATAACGTTACTCAGACAATTTCGCCCATGTGCGGCGCGGAAAGGCTTACTAGAATCGCCCCTCTATTGGTTTTTAAACAAATAGACCCCAATCGTCAATGGCTTTTGCGGCGAATTAGGTGAATTTACCATTTAACCAGTATTGGCTGCCGTCCGCGATGGTAGCAGAAGTCCAGGGCGAACGGATAGCGCCTGGCTCAAAGCGACATGGCTTTTCCCGCGATAACCTCCAACCAGAGCCGCCTAACAAATCCATCAGTTCGCCCTCCAACGGCCTGCTGTGGGTGGCGATAAATATCGACTTTACGGACGTGTCCAGCCAAACCTTGTGGCTTGATACCAACTCCATTTCAGCTCCCTGAACGTCCATATGCAGGAAATCGACTTCGCTACCTTTACCCAGCAGAGTGTCCAGCCGCAGGCAGGGCGTTTCAATGCTAACAACTGAGCGGCCGCGATAATCAGTCGGACTCGCCCTACTACTGGCTGCCGCCCCCATGTCTTCAATCTCGCTGTCTGGGAAATGAATCTTCCCATCGTAGCTCCACACCGCGCCACGAAAGAGATTAACCTGAACTCCGCTGTCCGAACCCAGACCGTTGAAATCGAGGTGATCTTGCATCAAAGCGAAACGGCCCTCCGAAGCTTCGGCCCCAACAAGACGAATGGTATCTACACCCATGCCCTTGCAAACGACCCCAGCCATTGCCAACCATGGGCCCCAGCCAGCACCTGCCTCCACCGCAACGAACCTTCCATTACCAGCAAAACGTTCGATGGCGTCCAACAGAGAGGTGTACTCGATACCCTCGGCGTGGAATCCGTCGTCGGGAATGGGGAACTGCAGGCGACTCACATCGAGAGAATCCTGCGAGGCAAAAGGCACGCAGGAATAAAGAGTCTTCACCCCAAACCCATCAATGTAATAATCCGCTTCAAGCGATGCTGTAGCGCACACGGCACGAGCGACCAGCTCCAAATCCTCAGTGTGATAGCCCGGATAAACTTGCAGGGGAGAAATCTCGTCCGTCGAGCCCAGCGACACGTCGGCTCTGGCCGACAATAGCGCCGCTATCGCCTCCATGCCTCTTTTCAACATGCGATCCGCTCGAGGGTAGAGGGCTGCTGTGCGAGCGGCCCTAGTTCTAGGGCCAGAGATAATTGGTTTGCGCTCTCTCGCCACGTCATCCAATCGACTAGTGACGAGTCGGGTGCCACACCCGACTCAAACAGCCTCAACCATCGAAAAATCGCCTCCGCGACGTCACTGGGTGTTGTGCCGCCGAAATACATGGCTCCATCGGCCGCCACCTCCCTGAATACGGGCAGGTCCCTTGCGATAATTGCCAGGCCATGCTGCGCCGCTTCTATTAAGGGCAGGCCAAACCCTTCGCCCTCACTCGCGGCAATCAAACAGTCCGCGCGCGCATATAGGTCTTCTAGGCACTCGTCACTTGCTGAGGGCAACCAGAATAATCTCACCCCCTTTTGCGAGTGCGCGTCCAGCGCCGCCATAACATCCTCCACCATCCATCCCGCCTTACCTACTATCACGAGATTGACGTCTGCCCCGCTTACCCACAACTCATCAAAGCCTGCCAGCACCTGTGCGTGGCCTTTTCGGGGCTC
>CAYNQW010000300.1:0-1975 GCA_964399415.1 uncultured Hyphomicrobiales bacterium | reverse complement strand
AAACTTGTTGATTTTTTGTTGCGGCAGACGGCGGCTGGCTGGCTGGTTGTTGATGTCATCATTGATCGGCGTGATCTCGTCAAAAAAGCGCTGGCCAGCGTGGGATAAACCTTTATGGCCACGCTGCAAGTGCCAAAAACACTCTATTCTAAATTGCTTGCCTCATGCGGTATCGCGGCATTGCTGATCAGCGCGGTGGCGGTGGCGTCATTCTATGGCTATCGGCATAACCGGCTTGGCAACAGCCTATCGGTTGATATCAGCAATACCGCCCAACGGATCAGCCCTTTGGTAAATCGGTCATTGCATAGCGGCCGGCCGCGTGAGGCCCGCCGGTTGCTAGGCATATTTGCTGGTTTGCCCTATGTACGCTGTGTTGACCTTAATGGCCCAACGGGACGCATTATATCTTGGCCAGCACCCGGTTGTATTTCAACTGGCAACCAGCAGGTGCTGGCATTTGGCAACGGCCCCGAAGACCGCCAACTTGTGGTGCATATCAATGACCATATTTTGCGGCGCGATCTATTTTTTGAAACCAGCTTATTTGGTGGTGTTCTGGGCATCGTCATGATTTTGATGTTCGTCAGTCTGACCGCATCATTTCGTCATATTGTTTTGGTGCCGCTTGATGCATTAAAGTCTGCCATGCATGCATCACGCCCGGAACGCCCGGTGCGGGCAAAATTTATCCGCCATGATGAAATTGGTGATCTTGTGACGGTTTATAATAAACTTGCCGCAACATCACGATATTATATGCGACAGCTCGATCAATCACGGCGCAGCCTGCAAGAACGTGAAGCGCTGTTACAAGATAGTAACCGCTATTTGAATGAATCGGTGCAATATGCGTCAACCATACAACGCGCGTTATTGTCTGACCGAAAAACCATTGCCGAAAAGCTGGGAAAAACGGCGGTGATCTGGCAACCAAAGGATTTTGTTGGCGGCGATTTTTACTGGTTCGGCCAAATCGCGAAACAGGATTTTTTAATATTTTTTGACTGTACCGGACATGGTGTGCCGGGGGCGTTGATGACGTTGATTGTGGTGTCGGAAATTGAAAAAATATCAATTGCCGCCAGCGCCCCTATATCGACGGCTGATTTATTGCAAATGATCCATATCGGGGTGTGTCGTTCGCTTGGACTGACTGATTTATCGGCACCTGGCGGCGATGGTCTTGATTGTGCGGCCATACGGTTTCCTGTTGATCGGTCTAATGTGCAATTTTCTGGGGCGTCTATGGATCTTCATATTGTGCCTGAGGCCGGGCATTCTTGGCGGTTACGCGGCCAGCGTGTCAGCCTTGGTTATCAGCTTGGTTCGGATTTGCCTCTGTTTGAAATGCACAACGCGCCGATTGAAAAAACAGCTTTGTGATTGCCAGCGATGGTCTTGTGACACAAGTTGGCGACACCAGTCGGCGTGCTTTTGGCAGCCGCCGGTTTGTTGCCACATTGGATGATGTTACCGGCAATGATCCGGCGCATTTGGTGCGGGGTCTGGCACGTGCGCTCAATAACTGGCAGGGGTCACAGGATCGGCGCGACGATGTGACGGTTCTGGCATTCAATCCAACAATGCCTTAGCCCGCTTATTCTTCTGATTTAAATTGGATGAATAATTATGCATTAAAAATTGTTGTTTCCGGGCTTAATGCCCGTGGGATTGTTGTCGCCCCTTGCATTGATGATTGCACCCACTGCATGGCATCTTCATCTGGATATTCCCAGATTTCGAACAATGTCGTTGGATCATCGGTGACATGATAGACCCGGTAGGTGGCATCGACAGCAGAAATGCGTTCGGTTACCAATTTGGTGGCGTTTAAAAATGAGTCTGCATCTTTGGCGGTTTTAAATTTGCGGTGATAAATGCGGGCAAGTTTGCGGTCCATGAATGGTCTCTTCTGCTTGTCAAAACAAAGGGCAATGAGCCAGTTTAGCCAAATAAACAGCGGCGGATAATG
>CAYNQW010000299.1:0-1980 GCA_964399415.1 uncultured Hyphomicrobiales bacterium | reverse complement strand
AGATAGGTTTTAACACCCAAGGCGCTAACCGGCGATAGAACCAATCGCTGTTCAAAACCGTCGAGCGAATCTCTGGCGGGTAAAAACCAAACCGCATCAACACAACAAAAGCCAACATCGCAAAGACCAGCAATTCCAATTGCCCTACCACGTGACTGCCATCATAGGGCTGATAATCCATGGCATAGGGAAGGATTTGATAATAAACACCGGGCAAAACACCAATCCCGATGCACAGCACGCTGGCAATGCTCATGGCGATCAACATATTGATCGGGGCTTCTTTAACCTTATGACCGCCATCATGACCAAAGAAGGTGAAATAAGGAATTTTGATGCCTGAATGTTCCAGAACCCCTGCTGATGCCGCCAAGAGGATCATATAAACTACCACCAAGCCTTCATAGCCAAGGGCTGACATAATGACGGCTTTGGCAACAAAACCACTAAACAGCGGGAACGCGGAAATCGACATCGCGCCGATAATGCAAAATACCATGGTATAGGGCATGGATTTATACAACCCGCCCAGTTCCGAAGCTTTGGCCGTGCCCACGCGATGCAACACCGCCCCCATGGACATAAACAATAGCGCTTTATAAATGATATGAGCAAAAGCATGAGCGACCGCGCCATTGATGGCCAGTTCGCTTCCAATCCCGATTGCGACAATCATAAAACCCAACTGGTTGTTGAGCGAGTAAGACAGCACCCGCCGTAGGTCATTTTCAATCACGGCAAAAAACACAGGAAACGCCGTCATGGTGGCGCCAATCCAGATTAGATACTCAGTGCCTGCAAAGCCGCGCGCGAATGCATAAACGGCAAGTTTTGTCGTAAACGCTGATAACATCACCGTGCCGATCACCGTGGCTTCTGGATAAGCGTCTTGCAACCATCCGTTCAGGAATGGGAACGCGGCTTTGATGCCAAAGGCCAAGAATATTAGCCAAGTGCCAAGTCTGCCTAATTCCATGGCTGAAAACGCCCAAGAGCCTGTCTCACGCCAATAAAACGCCGCGCCCGCCAGCAGCATCACGCCGGATGCCACTTGCACCAGCAAATAGCGCATCGCGGCTTTATTGGCGCGATCAGATGCTGATGCCAAAATCAAAAAGACAGACGTGACGGCGGTGGCTTCCCACCAAATGAATAGTGTGATCAAGTCACCAGCATGCACCGCCGCAATCGCCGCCCCCGCATAAGCAAGCCCAGCGGTATGTTCCATGGCGCGTTTTTCATGCCAGCCGTAAATAACATTCAATGCCGCCGCCAAATGGAAGATAATGCCAAACGGCAAGGTCAAATTATCGGCATGGTGCAAGATCAAATCCTGACCAAAGACCGGCACGACCCAATGCACCCCAGCACCAGCGGTCAGACTCATCGCCGAAACAGCAATCGCCAAAAGCATAAAGATTTGCCGGACATGATGCGATAAATACGGCACCGCGCCTGCGGCTAAAATCATCAATAAACCAGGGGTCAGATCAGTCATCGTAATAATCCTCCCCTCGCATGACAATTTTTCGAAGGCCAATGCCGACAATCACAATCATGATAAAGGCCGCAAACCCATAAAGGGCGGGGAAAAACAACAAATCTTCCAGCTCCGTTTCACCGTGACGATGAACCCATAAATCAAGCCCTAACAACAACACCCCAATGACCAGCAAAATCACGCTGATGCGAGAGCCCATTTTTTGCAATTCTTGTTGGATTGGTGTCATTTTCATGGGGTCACCATCAAGGTTGTAAACGGGGTGAGCCAATCCACCGTGAAGAAAAGAGCAATGCTGATCAGTGCCGTGATTACGGGCGGCAGAATGGTCAGCGTGTGATTGGTCAGATGAATATCACGGTTGACTGGCTTGAAGAACCCGCGGGTTACTGGCTCAAGCAGATAATACACATTGAGCAAGGACGACACCGCCAGCACCGCCAGCATCAGAGGCATACCAGCATCAACAGCCCCCGCCA
>CAYNQW010000298.1:0-1987 GCA_964399415.1 uncultured Hyphomicrobiales bacterium | reverse complement strand
GCCAGCGGTGCGGATGGTGTCCCCTTCTTGGCCATGAACGCGAATGCGGATCACTGTGCCGCCATTAGTAGCAAGCATCAATTGATCTTCTTCGGTAACAGGGAAAGAGGACACCACTGGACCATTGCGTTCAGAGGTGATGATATTCGCCACGCCTTGACCACCGCGACCAGTAATGCGGTAATCATTGGCCTTTGTACGTTTGCCATAGCCATTTTCAGTCACCGCCAGGATAAATTGATGATCAGGGTCATCGAGGATGGCCATGGACACAACGCAATCATCATCAATCAAGCGAATGCCCCTTACGCCAGTGCTGCCCCGCCCGCTAAAGACACGGACATCACTTGCTTTGAAGCGTATGGCCTTGCCCGAACGGGTCGCCATTAAAACATCTGCTTCAGGTTCGCAAGGATGGACAGCGATCAAACGATCATCATCATCAAGTTTCATGGCAATCTTGCCGTTGCGTTTGATGTTGGTGAAATCCGACAGCATATTTCGGCGAATATTTCCTTTAGCCGTAGCAAACATGACATTCAGATTTGCCCATTCTTCTTCATTATTGGGCATTGGCATGATGGTCTGAATCGTTTCTTCAGGTTCAATTGGCAACAAATTGACCATGGCTTTGCCTAAGGATTGCGGCGCAGCTTCCGGCAAGCGATAGCATTTTAATTGATAAACTTGGCCTTTGGACGTGAAGAATAAGATGGGCGTATGGGTGTTGGCGACAAACAATTGGGTGACGAAATCTTCGTCACGGGTTTTCATTCCGGCACGACCTTTACCGCCGCGACGTTGAGCCCGGTAGATTGATAGCGGCACTCTTTTGATGTAGCCGCGATGGCTGACCGTCACCACCATGTCTTCGGATTGAATCAGGGATTCGTCGTCCTGATCCCCCAATTGATCGCTTATTTCCGTGCGGCGGGCATCACCGACGCTTTCCCGCGCCGCTTGCAATTCACCAAGCATGACTTCGACCAAGCGTTCACGCCGCGACAAGATTTCAAGGTAATCGGTGATTTTATCCGCCAAATCTTTGGTTTCATCGGCGAGTTTATCGCGTTCCATGCCCGTCAAGCGTTGCAGGCGCAATTCAAGGATGGCACGGGCTTGAGTGTCGGATAATTGGTACTGACCATCAACGACTTCGCGCCCCGGTTCAGCGATTAGGGCGATGAAAGGCGCGACTTCTTCCGCCGGCCAAAACCGACTGGTTAATTCTCGCCGTGCGGTTTCCGCATCAGGGGCGCGGCGGATCAATTCGATAACCTGATCAATGCTGGTGAGCGCGACCATCAACCCCGCTAAGATATGGGCGCGATCGCGTGCCTTACCGAGCAGATGACGGGTGCGGCGGGTGACCACTTCTTCGCGGAACGAACAAAAGGCTTTGATGACGCCCAAAATACCCATTTGTTCAGGCTTGCCGCCATTGAGCACCAATTGGTTTACCGCAAAACTGGTTTGCAATCGGGTATGGCGATAAAGTTGATTCAACACCACATCGCCCTGCGCGTCTCGTTTGAGGTCAATGACCACGCGCATCCCCGTGCGGTCAGACTCATCACGAATATCGGAAATACCTTCGATGGTTTTATCGCGAACCAATTCGCCAATACGTTCCAGCAATTGCGCTTTGTTCACTTGATAAGGCAATTCATGGACAACGATCCGGTCGCGATCACGAGTGCCAGTCTCGACTTCGGCTTTCGCGCGAACGGGAATACTGCCACGGCCTGTTTCAAAAGCGCTGCGAATCCCTGCCCGCCCCATGATAATTCCACCGGTAGGGAAATCAGGCCCCGGGACAATTTCCATCACCTCATCTAGGGTAATGTTTGGATTGCGGATGAATGCCATACAGGCATCAATCACTTCTGTCGGATTATGCGGCGGAATATTCGTCGCCATCCCCACGGCAATCCCACCAGCGCCATTAACCAGCAGATTGGGATATTCTGCGGGAAGAACCGATGGT
>CAYNQW010000297.1:0-2000 GCA_964399415.1 uncultured Hyphomicrobiales bacterium | reverse complement strand
CCGCCATGCTTAGCGACCACTTCGACCAGATCATCCGCCGCCGCTTTAACCATGCCTTCATCAAGCCCTGACACCACCAAGGCCGTGCCATATGCCCCCGGCTTAAACCATGGGTAAGACCCAATAGAAATCCCCTGATGACGGGATTGAACCTCGGCAAGGTCGGCGGCTAATGTGCCTTCACCAACTTCGGTTTGCACCGTTAATCGAAACGCCTTGACCCCGCCGGGCAGCTGATCACCCATATTTTCAATCATCGCTTGAAGAATAGAAGGAACCCCCGGCAACACATAAACATTGCCAAGAATAAACCCCGGAGCCGCTGAAATTGGATTGTCGATTAACTCCGCCCCTTCTGGAATATCAGCCATTTTTTGACGCGCTTCGTTATAGTCAAGCCCAGTGCCTTGATAATGCAACACCAGCCGTTTATTGGCTTCTGGATGACGAATGACCTTGACGCCAAAAGCCTTGGCAATCGTCACCGTGGTGATGTCATCATGGGTGGGGCCAATGCCACCAGACGTGAAGACCATATCATAACGATCCGAAAGCGCGCGCACCGTTTGAATGATCAAGTCTTCATCGTCACCAATAACCCGCGCTTCGGTTAATTTGATGCCGCGCTCATATAATTGACTGGCTAAATAATTGATGTTTTTGTCGGCGGTTCTGCCATTGAGTATTTCATCGCCAATAACAATCATCGCGGCCGTCGGTTGCATCATGAACCTCATCAAAAAATAGAAATAATAATAGAGCGCAAGTCCTGAGGCCATTAATATAGTTGATTGCCTTGGGTTGTCATGCAATTTTGAAGGATATAGTCACGAAGCAGGAAATCCCCAAGCGTTATGAAATGGCCAACCCTAACAGAAGGCGTATTGCTGAAACGCTACAAACGCTTCCTCGCTGATATTGATTTTAATGGGGTGGTGGAAACCGTGCATTGCCCGAACCCCGGCGCGATGACCGGATTAAAAGACCCAGGTATGCGAGTCTGGTGTTCCACCTCGGATAACCCCAATCGCAAATTGAAGAAAACCTTGGAATTGATTGAGGCCGACAATACGCTGGTGGGCATCAACACCAATTTACCCAATAAACTTGCCCATGAAGCCTTGCAGATGGGGCGGATACCACGCTTTGCCGATTGGCCATTGATCACGCCAGAATACACCTATCAAAAAGGCACAAGGTTTGATTTCAAACTTGCTCGTGATGATGGCGATTACATGATTGTTGAGGTCAAAAACGTCCATCTTTCCCGTCCCGATGGACCAAATCCCGGGGCGATGGAATTTCCAGATTCCGTCACGACTCGCGGCGCAAAACATCTCAATATTTTGGCGCAAATTGCAAGAGATGGAGGCAAAGCCGCCATGTTTTATGTCATCCAACGCGCCGATGGGGATCGGTTTACCCTTGCGGCAGACATTGATCCCGTTTATGCAGAAGCCTTCAAGCAAGCGCAAGAAGCAGGCGTGATCATCGAAGCGTGGCAATGCAAGGTCACTTTGGATGAAATAAAAATCTGCACCCCGTTGCCGGTGGTGTTTTGAGTCAAGATCGAGGTTGATGAATGCGAAACGAACCGGTGATAATTCATGATGAAAAAGGCTTTGCAGGGATGCGTAAAGCCGGGCGCCTTGCCGCCGAAACCTTGGATTTCATCACGCCCTTCGTTAAGGCTGGGGTGACAACGCTTGAATTAAATGATCGTTGCCATCAATTCATCACCGATCATGGCGCAATTCCAGCACCCTTAAATTACAAAGGCTTTCCTAAAGCCACCTGTATTTCGGTCAATCATGTGGTCTGCCATGGCATTCCTTCAGAAAAGACACTGCATGATGGCGATATTCTCAATATTGATATCACCACCATTGTCGATGGATGGTATGGCGATACCAGCCGGATGTATTGGGTTGGTGAGCCTTCGGTCAAGGCCAAGCGGCTGACCGAAGTGACCTATGAAAGCCTGATGCGCGCCATTCGCT
>CAYNQW010000296.1:0-2001 GCA_964399415.1 uncultured Hyphomicrobiales bacterium | reverse complement strand
GAAAGAATGTATAGGACAAAGTGATGTCCTTTACATCAACAACATTTTTATCAGCCACAATTTCTGGGTCGATAAAAAACCTTACGGGCATGTCAACCGATTCGCCGGGCTGTAGGGTTTGCTCTTGAAAACAAAAACAATCGATCTTCATAAAATAAGCACCAGCCTTTGCCGGTGTCACATTAAATGTTGATGTACCAATCGACGTGGCCGAACCAATATTTGTTGCGCGGTAATTGATTACCACTTCTTCGCCCGGGTTGACCGTGACAGGCGGGTCAACAGGCACAAATTTCCAATCCAGCGCCCGGTTCACATTCGCATCAAACCGCACCGTGACCGGATGTCCAGCCACAATATGCGTGGCGGCATCATTGGTCGCTTGCGTGGTGCCACCATATCCGGTTACCTGACAAAATAATTTATACAGCGGCACAGATGCATAAGCCATGCCCACCATCAACCCCACAACACCAGCCAAAATGACCAGCGTGCGGCGGTTACCAGAAAATCGCATCGATGTCATTTGGCCTGCGGTCATGATGCCCCGCCGATTTTCACCAAGGTTAACACGTAAAACAACACCACCAGCCCGGCAATAATACCCAAAAGAACCAAATTACGGCCTTTGCGCATGCGTTGCATTTCAGTGGCTGTTTTTGGCTGGCTGCGTGGTTCCATTACACGCCCACCCAACCGGCAACAAACCGATCAACGACCAGCCCTAAAAACACCAAAAACAGATAGATTATCGAATAGCCAAACAGCTGCATGGCGGTCTTATCGCTGCCATCGTGCCATAATTTTACGCTCAGCCCGACAAACAGCGCCCCCGCCAAACCAGCGATGATGCCATAGCTGAAAGACGCCATACCAATAAAGGCAGGCACCACTGCAAGCGGGGCCATTAACACGGCGTAAATGACGATTTGGCGGCGTGTTTCAGCCGCCCCAGCGACCACCGGCAACATCGGGATATTGGCTCGTGTGTAGTCATCATTTTTGACCAATGCCAGCGCCCAGAAATGCGGCGGCGTCCACATGAAAATAATCGCAAAAAGCAAAATTGGCTCAATCGACAAGGTGCCGGTGACCGCCGTCCAGCCAATCATTGGTGGAAATGCACCGGCGGCACCGCCGATCACAATATTTTGCGGCGTACGGCGTTTCAGCCAGACTGTATAGACCACAGCGTAAAAGAAAATCGTAAAGGCCAGCAGCCCGGCCGCCAACCAATTTGTCGACAAGCCAAGCAAAAGCACCGAAATCGCGGACACCACAAGCCCCAGCGTCAGCGCTTCTGCTGGTGCCATAAACCCAGCTGGAATCGGCCGAGTTTTTGTGCGTTTCATCACCGCATCGATATCCCGGTCATACCATTGGTTGATCGCACCTGACGCCCCTGCCCCAGCCGCAATCGCAAAAAGCGCAATCGCAAAAACCAACGGATGCAGGCTTCCCGGCGCAACATACATGCCAGCAAATCCAGTGAACACCACCAAACTCATGACACGCGGCTTTAACAATGACCAAAAATGGCCCACCGATGGTTCAAATAACACATCGGTGGCACCAGCCATTTGTTGTTGCGATGAAAGCGCCATCACATTGCCCTTTTCAACAGCGCGCTGCCTTATTTCACTTTTGGCAGTTCGTCAAAGGTATGATACGGCGGCGGTGACGCCACTTGCCATTCCAGCGTTGTTGCCCCTTCGCCATATGGGTTGGCTTGGGCGCGCCGCTTGCTCAAGAATGCCTCGATGATCACGACGAGGAACAAGATCGCCCCAAATCCGCCGATATATGACCCAATCGATGCCACTTGATTCCAGCCTGCAAACGCATCTGGATAGTCAATGTACCGCCGCGGCATACCTGCCAAACCCAAAAAGTGCATGGGGAAGAATGTCAGGTTCACACCGATAAATGTCACCCAGAAATGTAGTTTGGCAAGGCCTTCTGAATATTCATAACCGGTCATTTTTGAGAACCAGTAATAGA
>CAYNQW010000295.1:0-2018 GCA_964399415.1 uncultured Hyphomicrobiales bacterium | reverse complement strand
CATAACCAACCTGTGGTTTGCCAATATAACGCTGGCCCGCAATTGAAGAAATATTAATGATGCTACCGGCCTTTGCGGCCACCATATGCGGCAAAACGGCTTGCATGGTATAAAAGGCGGCATCGAGGTTTAGGGCGATTTGCGCCTGCCATGTGGCGACCATCATCGATACCGGACCGCCGGGTTCTGACTGGCCAACATTATTCACCAAAATATCAATCCGGCCATGTTTTTCGGCGCATGATTTTACCCAGTCTTCAACAGCCGTTTGATCGGTGGCATTAACGCAGCTGCAATGGGCCATACCGCCAGCGTCATCTATGGCGGCAACCGTGGTGGCCCCAGCCGCCTCGTCAATATCTGTGCCTTCGATGATGGCACCCTGCCGTGCCAGCAACATGGCAATCGCCTTGCCATTGCCAAGCGCATCAACAGGACTGCCAATGCCAGTGACCAGTGCCACCTTGCCGCTAAGATCAAACATCACCTGTGCCTCAACATGCGTGATCACCAAATTTTACTGGTCTTATTTTTAGCATTGATGGCTAACCAGATGCAAAAACCGAACTGATTTTTCTATAACCATACCATCAATGGCACGATTGAACTCATGATAATGTGGTGCGGCTTTATGCGCTTCAAACGCCGCCGCATCATCATAGATTTCGTATAAAAATATATTGTCGGGATTTTGCTGGTCCTGACAAATATCAAATTGCTGGCATCCGGCCTCTAGCTTATGCGACTGCACCGCATTTTTGCGCATTGCCAGCAAAAATTCGTCTAAATGCCGCGGCATAATTTCAAATTCAACACAGACCACAAACATAACTAAGCATCCCCTGTTTTAACCCATCCACAAAAACTGGTTCCCCATTACAACGATAAATTTATCCACCAAACAAAGGTGCCAGAACATGCCAGATGCCCCAAACAATCAGCACCAAAACCACAAGAAACACTAAAATAGTTTGCAAAAAATCATTCACCAACGCGCGGATCAGCTGTTTGGTTTTTTGTGGGCCTAGGATCAGATAGCTGACCGCCAAAGACGCCGGGAATGTCATATAAAAAATGGTCGATAAAATCCAAAATTTGATCATCCCCATCGTTGCGAAGGGATTTTCCGTCTCGGCGCTATTATCGGCAATCTGCCTTTTATGATCATCCATCAGCCATGCCAATTCCGGTCACACACTGAGACAACGGCCAAAGGCCGCAACAGCAGCATCAAAACCATTTTAATTTTCTGAACAGCAGAATTTGTGCGATGACCAATGTAACAAGCATGGCACAAAATATGGCAAAAGCGGCCGGATTTTCGGCACCCGGAATGCCCGCTATATTAATGCCCAATAGCCCAGTCAAAAATCCTAGCGGCAGAAAAATGGCGGCAATCACCGATAGCGCATACATATTTTTATTAAGACGTTCGGTTAGTTGGTTGGTCACTTCATCATTTATGATATGCGCCCGCTCGCGCACCGCATCCAATTCATCAATGACCCGGCTGATGCTATCTTGCGCCTCAATCAACCGGCGATAGCCAATCTCATCAATCAAGGCTGGTTTGGATTCCATCATTTGTATCACAAGGTCGCGCTGTGGGTGGATATAGCGCTTTAGCGCGATCGCTTTTTTACGGATCCCTAGCACCTGTTCGCGGTCTAATGAATCGGCACCATCTAAAATATGTTCCTCAATGGTATCCATCACATCGCTTAGATCGGCGGCGACAGGTGCCATGCGGGCAAACAGTAACCCCATTAATTGGGTGATCAGGTCACTGCTGTTTTTTGGGCCACTGCCCTTGGTCAGCTTGCTTTGTATATCGGCAACCGCGCGCAGTGAGCGTTTTTGCAGACTTACAACACGGTGCGAGTCGACAAACATCCGGATGGACACCATATCTTCGGGATCGGCATTGGCGTTGAGGTTGACCCCCCGCAAAATCAACAACACACCATCATTCACCGGCACAAAACGTGGCCGCGTTTCTTCGGCAAGCAACGCCTCTA
>CAYNQW010000294.1:0-2028 GCA_964399415.1 uncultured Hyphomicrobiales bacterium | reverse complement strand
GTGCCTCATTGCTCCATCCCATGGCCTGCCCATAGTTCAAGCGAAAAATTTCGCTATCCCCGTCTGAATAGGATATTAAGTCCAGCCCATTGGCTTAAGGACACCTATCGTCTTGGACAGGTGGGGGCCGAAGCCCCCGTTCTCATCCGGTTGCCCGGATGAAACTCAATAAACCAGCTCGGGTTAAACCGCTTGTGCTGGATCAACCGCCACACCTGGTCCCATGGTGGAACTGATGGCGATCTTCTTCACAAAAACACCTTTCGCGCCGCTTGGACGGGCTTTATGCACCGCATCAATAAAGGCGGCGGCGTTTTCTTTTAACTGATCAGCATTGAAACTGGCCTTACCGATACCGGCATGAACAATCCCTGCTTTTTCAGCGCGGTATTGCACTTCACCAGCCTTAGCGGCGGCAACCGCGGCGGCAACATCCGGCGTCACCGTGCCTAGTTTTGGGTTTGGCATCAAGCCTTTGGTGCCGAGAATTTTACCCAACCGGCCAACAACACCCATCATATCAGGGGTGGCGATGACGCGATCAAAATCAAGGCGACCATTTTGGATTTCATCGGCAAGGTCTTCGGCGCCAACCACATCCGCACCAGCCTTCTTGGCTTCTTCGGCTTTATCATCGCGGGCGAAAACCGCAACACGCATGGTTTTGCCCGTGCCGTGAGGCATAGCCACAACACCGCGCACCATTTGGTCTGAATGCCGTGGGTCAACGCCAAGATTCATTGAAATCTCGATGGTTTCATCAAAATTGCTGCTGCTGCTGCCTTTGATCAGATCAATGGCTTCCGCAAGGGAATATTGATTGTTGCGGTCGATTTTCTCGTAAGCCGCTTTCAGTTTCTTACCTGCCATGATTTACTCCGTCACTTCCAGGCCCATTGCACGAGCCGAACCTTTAACCATTTGAACTGCACCGTCTTGATCAATGGCGTTTAGGTCAGCCATTTTCTTGTCGGCGATCTCACGCACCTGATCCATCGTCACGCTGCCTGCAACGGCGCGACCTGGGGTCTGACCACCTTTGCTGATGCCAGCGGCCTTCTTCAGGAAGAAACTGACCGGCGCTTGCTTCATAGTAAAAGTGAATGACTTATCCTGATAAACGGTGATCACGACAGGAACGGGCATGTTTTTTTCCATGCTGTCCGTGGCGGCGTTGAATGCCTTACAGAATTCCATAATGTTCACGCCACGCTGACCCAGCGCAGGACCAACGGGAGGCGATGGGTTTGCCGCGCCTGCTGGAATGTTCAGTTTGATGTAACCTTGAATTTTCTTAGCCATTGTTTAATCCCTTTGGATCCTACGGGGTGTTGCATAATGCAAACGCATAAATTCGTGGATCAGATTTTCTCCACTTGTGAATATTCAAGATCAACCGGCGTAGACCGCCCGAAGATCGACACTGTCACTTTGAGGCGTGACTTATCCTCATCAACCTCTTCAACATAACCGTTGAAAGACGCGAATGGACCATCGGAAACGCGCACTTGCTCCCCGATTTCAAACAAGATATCCGTTGATGGACGCTCGACGCCTTCGGTCACCTGCTTAATCAGACGCTCTGCTTCAGCATTGGTGATCGGCACAGGTTTGCCATTAGCACCCAAAAAGCCGGTGACGCGATTCTGCGACTTGACGATATGCCATGATTGGTCGGTCAGATCCATCTTAACCAGAAGATAGCCGGGGAAGAATTTGCGTTCTGATTGAACTTTTGCGCCACGGCGCATTTCGGTCACTTCTTCGGTGGGCACCAACACGTCTTCAATCTGGTCTTCAAGACCATGACTGACGGCTTGCTCCCGAATCGCTTGCGCAACTTTTTTCTCAGAACCGGAGAAAACATGCACAACATACCAGCGTTTTGCCATTGACCTAATCTCTGCTCAATTTCGCGCATGACCAAATGCCCCAAGGACACCACGCCATGCGGCTTATATTCTCACGAGGCTTTAACCGCCAAACCCCAAAACCAACTGCACAAGACCCGACAGGATCCAATCCACA
>CAYNQW010000293.1:0-2037 GCA_964399415.1 uncultured Hyphomicrobiales bacterium | reverse complement strand
GCAATCCCAAGCGTCACCGTTAATCCTGAAGCCAGAATGTTAATCGCCAAACCAGAAACCACTTGGTTGCCGCGATGGGTGATGCAGGCAAATCCGTGAATCAAACTCAGAAAAACCGCAACCACAATCGCGGCGGCTAACGCCAACCAAGGCTGACCGGTTAAGGCGGCAACGGTCGCCGCGGTGAAAGCGCTCATCAACATTTTGCCTTCAAGCGAAATATCAATAATGCCAGACCGTTCGGAAAAAATCCCAGCCATGGCGCAAAGAATGAGCGGCGTGGCAACCCGCAAGGTCGCATCAATCGTCAAGACAAACTGTAGCCACAACGCATCCATCACGACACCATCGACTTTTTCGCAACAAGCCGGAAGTAAAGGCGTTCCACCATGGGATTGAACATATAAACAAGCGCGCCAGAAAACAAAATGATCAACCCTTGTATCATCAGCACCATTTCGCGGGTGATGGTTTTGAATTCAAAATCCAATTCCGCGCCGCCTTGATACAACGCCCCAAACAGCAAACTCGCGGCGATGATCCCAAGAGGATGATTGCGTCCCATGAGCGCCACCGCAATGCCGGTGAACCCAAAGCCCGAGGTGAATTCAAGGATCAACCGCCCTTGCACCCCTAAAATTTCATTGAGCGCCATCATCCCTGCCAAAGCACCAGAAATGGCCATGGTGATCACGATAATCCGTTGCGGGGAATGGCCAGCATAAACCGCGGCTCTTTCACTATGGCCTGTGGCGCGAATGATATAACCAAGCCGCGTGCGCCAAATCAGCACCCAAACCCCAAAGGACACCAACAAGGCTAGAACAAAACTCAGATTAAGGGGGGATTTGGCCATGGGGATGCCTAAGCCATTGGCCAATTCATAGATTTTCGGCAAGCCAATCCCATCGGCAAAGTTTCGCGTTTCCGGTGCCATCTGCCCTTCTTGCATCAGCATCCCTGCCAATAGCCAGACCATGATCGAAGAGGCGATAAAATTAAACATGATGGTGGTGATGACAATATGACTGCCCCGCTTGGCTTGAAGATAGCCGGGGATAGCGCCCCAAACCGCGCCAAAGAATGCGGAAACAGGTATCGCCAATACCACCAATAAAAGCGGCGGCAATATAGGATCAAGCGCCAGAAAAAGCATCGCCATCCCAAGCCCGCCCATCATGGCTTGACCTTCGCCGCCAATATTAAACAGCATCGCATGAAACGCCACCGCAACGGCCAAACCGGTAAAAATAAAATTGGTGGTGTAAAACAACGTATAGCCCAGCGCGCCTTTATAAACAAAAGCCCCTTTCAGCATCACCGTCAAAGCCGTGAACGGGTTCTCGCCAATCATCGCAATGATAATCCCCGAGACCACAAACGCCGCTAAAATATTCAACAGCGGCAAGAGGCCAATATCCACCCATCTGGGTAAGGTTGTCGACATCAGACCACTCCCGCCATCATCAGGCCAATGGATTTTGGGTCAGCCTCTGCCTTATCCACAATCCCCATGGAGCCGCCGTTATTCATCACCATCACGCGATCCGATAGCGTCAGAATTTCATCAAGTTCAACCGATACCAGCAAAATCGCGCATCCTTGATCACGCATCGCAATCAGTTGTTTATAGATGAATTCGATGGCGCCGATATCCACCCCACGCGTCGGCTGCCCCACCAGCAATATTTTAGGCGAAGCGGTCATTTCCCGCGCCAAGACCAGTTTCTGTTGATTGCCCCCCGAAAACAAATTGGATTTGAGCCCCGGGCTGGCGGGACGAATATCAAAATCCGCCATCAATCCCGCGCAATGTTGTTCCAATTGATCTGGACCAAACCAAAACCCTGACCCCAGCCGCGGTTGATCTTCATAACCAAGCACGGCGGTTTCCGCGGCGGTAAAAGGCAGGATCATCCCCATCGCGTGCCGATCTTCAGGCACATGAGCAACCCCAAGGGTTTTGATGGCATGGGGCGGCATAGGGTTTTCCTTGGTGATCGCCTGACCGCCAATTGTGATCTGCCCCCCTGATGG
>CAYNQW010000292.1:0-2045 GCA_964399415.1 uncultured Hyphomicrobiales bacterium | reverse complement strand
TAGCGCGGCACGGCGGCGGCGAGGGTCTGCGCGACGGCGGCGGGCTCGACAGCGCACTTGCCTACCCGAAAAACCTCGCCGCGTATGGTGAGCCTGGCTTGGCGGAGCTGGCTCCGGGCTACCTGTTTGCGATAGCAAAGAACCACGCCTTTGTTGATGGTAACAAACGCACGGCGTGGGTCACATGCAATATATTTATCGAGATTAACGGTGGAGAGCTTTTGTTTGATAAGCTTGAAGCGGTGCGCTTTGTTGAGGGTGTCGCCGGCGGTACGATAGATTATGACGGCGCGGCTGCTTGGATCGCCGCGCGGCTAACAGAGGGCGACCCGCAGGGTTAGGCTCAGCGCAGCGTGAGGCGTGCGTTACCGCACGGCGGAGAAGCGAGAGAGATGAAGTCATTCACCGCGAGTGACGCGAGGAGGCGTTTTGGGCGGCTGCTGAAAATAGTCCTGCGTGAGCCCGTGACGATAACCAAAAACGGTCACGCCGTGGCGATTATGCTTCTGGCCTCTGATAACGAGTTGACCTCGGCGATGGAGGAGTTTCTTGAGGAGCGCTGCTGGCGCGAGAGGGTCGCTGATGCTGAGCGTGGAGGCTATATCGGAGCCTGGGAGAGTAACCGCATACTGGCCGAAGCTATCATTGCTGAAGATTAATCTCTCCAATCAAGCTAGAAAATTCCTCACAAGATTGACGCCAAAACGTAAGCGACAGTAGGCAGAGAAGATCCAGAGCCTGCGAGATAGCCCTCGGCCAAGCGACAGCAAGTCACTAAGAGGTCACGGCGGGTATTTCAGGATTGACAGTGGCGCGCTTCGCGTCAACTCTAGGGTTGAGCCATGCTGTGAGATTTTGTTGGATGCCCTTTTCTGCAAGCGCCTTGTTGCAGGTGAATGAAGTTTGATATGCCGAAGCGCGATACAGAAAAGCCAATAAAGCTTAATACAGGCGCCTGAACATGATCACTTGTTGACATTATAGCGTTATAACGTTATGGTGATATTGTGACAAAGGAGGTAGGTCATGGCACAGCTCTCACAGAGATCAACAATCTATTTTGAGCCTAATGTGCACAAAGCGCTTCGCATCAAAGCCGCTGAGGAGAGCCGCTCAATATCTGATATCATCCACGAGGCGGTAAGTCTTCTCGCCTCGGAGGACGCAGAGGATATCGCAGATTTTGACGCGCGCATCGGCGAGCCTAATGTTGGATACGCCGAGTTCGTTCAGTCGCTAAAAGCAGATGGTATCATATAAAATTGATTTCAAGCCATCGGTTAAACGAGACCTGAGGTCGATACCGCGGCGCGATGCGCTAACTATCTTGGATGCCATTAGCAGTCTAAGAGACAATCCGTTCCCGCCACAATCCAAGAGGCTAGCCGGCCGCGAGGGCTGGCGATTGCGCGTAGGTAGTTATCGCGTGATATACACAGTGAGTTCAGGCGATATTACGCTTTTTGTTGTGAAGGTCGCGCATCGCAAAAAAATCTACAGATGATTTTTTACAAAACGAAGCCAATTCGACTTTAAGCAAGTAGATGCATGATAAAGCCAGTTATCAGCTTAGTCGCTTTGGTATGGTGCCAGACCCACAAAACAGCCTTGCGGCAACAATCAAGGCTAGAGCTATCCTTGGCTCGCAACCTCAACATTTTCATCGAATGCGGCGGCACTATTTCCATCACCAACCTGTGCATAGACGGTATCTGTTATCTGTTCATCGGATGCGACATCTGGGGCAATCGAAGCAAAGATACGTGATATGCCCTTTTCATCGTTTTGAGTGATAGTGCGCTCCATTTTTTCGAGTAAGATGTCCAATTCAACTGCGCCCATCGCATTTTCGTCAGCGCTCATAATGCGAGGATGTGCTGTGGTGAAAAGCTTGTCATCATAAGCAAGCTCCTCATAAAGCTTCTCGCCCGGTCTCAACCCTGTCACCTCTACGGCAATATCACCCTTTTCACCGCTACCCTCAAAAAACGGCGCTGGGCCGCGAAGGTGGTGTTGTCACTCCGCCGGTCATCCGCGGCATTGAT
>CAYNQW010000291.1:0-2091 GCA_964399415.1 uncultured Hyphomicrobiales bacterium | reverse complement strand
CCAGACAATTTGATCAAATCGCTGGAACAAATGGGGGCGGGGATATTGCTGGATAGTGGCTTGATTTCAGGCGCGTCTTCTTCTCCGCCATCCCATCAACCGGCCTTGAATTTTGCTTTTAGGCATGAGGGTGAGTCTTTGGTGATCCCATCGCCTTAAGAGGATTTTTTTCGAAGCGTCAGGCTGCCAAGAATAATCCCCATCACGGCCATAATCATGCCGCCATATTGGTAGAGGCTTAAGGTCTCCCCTACAATCACCCGCGCAGCAATAAGGGTGGTTAAGGGTTCAACATTCATCATCAAGGCGACCAAAGGCGCGGGCGCTATCCGCAAGGCTAGGACAGACATTAAGATGCCAATCGCGTAAAGCGTGGAGGCTGCTAAAATCGCCAAACCGCCAATCGAATCTTCAGGAATACGAATCACCGTTTCGCCATTCGGGGTGGAGATGATGAGGGCTATCAGCGCCATGGCGATGATCATAAAATTTGCCCAAACCACGGTGGCGTTACCATGGCCATTTTGACTTGCCGCCGCGCTTGATAACAAAAACCAAGCCATCCCCAATGAGGCGATTAAAGCCAAAACTATCCCCAAGGGATGGATAGGGCCACCAATGCCAACGCAAACGACAATGCCAATCAAGGCGACAGAGAAACCAATGATGGTCAGCAAAGGCGGCATTTGTCTTAATTTCAGGCTATCCGCCACCAAAACGATGATGGGGTAAAGATAGAGAATGGCAACGGCAAGGCCTGGGGAGATAAACGCCACCGAACTCATATAGCCAAATCCCACCATGGCGAGAGAGATACCGACCATGCCGCCATATCGCCATCCGTTTCGGGTTAAGAGCAAGGGCTGTCGCTGAATGAGGCAGAGAGAAACCATGATCACTGCCGCGATCACCCCGCGCAAAGCAATCAGTTCAAGCGGCGCCACCCCATGCTGATAAGACAAGGCGGCAAAACTGGTGATCCCCCCAAGTGATATGCCTCCCGCAAGCGCAAATAAAATGCCTGTCATCATGGGGTGATCCTTTCAGCAGAGAGTCACAACAAGGGTGGGTTGCCTGATAATCGGCGATCCAATTGAATAAACAATTCGTTTTGATGGTTTTGCAACCAATGTTGATGGTGTTTGTAATCCGGCATCAGTTCAGCAACTTTATTCCAAAATCGTTTGGAATGATCGTGATGGATCAAATGCACCGCTTCATGCACCACGACATAGTGAAGGCTTTCAGGGGGTGCCATGATCAACCGCCAATTAAAAGACAATCGCCGGGTGGTGGAACAACTGCCCCAGCGCGTTTTCTGATCACGAATGCTGATGGGAACAGGGGCTTGATCCAATACAGGCAAAACAACGTCAAGCGATGCTTTAATATGCCGACGGGCTTCTGTTTTTAACCAATGCTCAAGGATGTGATCAGGCTTTAGGCGGTGGCTGTCGCCCATGGTGATCAGCAATTGATCGTCATGCTCAAACACTTGGCTTCGGCCTTTGTGTTCAGGTGATTGATGGATGCTGACAGGCGTTAAAACCCCACGATACCAGATGGCGTCCTTGCCGCTGTCATGGGGGGTGATCAAGGCCGCTTCTTTTTGGAATTGCGATTTAATCCAATCTTGATGATCGGCGATGAAGGCCTCGGCTTTTTTCAGCGGCATTCTGAGGGGGGCGGTGATATGCACCGCGCCATCCCGCACCCGCAGGGTTAATCGCTTGGCGTTACGGCGTCTTGTGACAACCACCGGATAATCTTGGCGGTCGATGGTCATTTCGAGCCGTTCGGTGGATGAAGAAGACTTGGCAAAGAAAGAAAACATGCCGTCATCATGGCTTTCCTCAGTCATGCGGTCAACTGTCAAGATTGGTGAGGCTTTATCGTTTTTCTTTCTTCAAGCAAGACTGGACAAGGGACTGATTTTTCGATGAAATATAAGGATGTTTACGATTGATCCAAAACTTGAGGACGATTCAATTCTAGCGGCGATTTGCGGTGGAGTGCAGGTTCGCTTGATGCGCGACAGCCGTTACTTCTGGATGGTGTTGGTGCCGCAAGTCGAAGGCGCAGTCGAATGGC
>CAYNQW010000290.1:0-2097 GCA_964399415.1 uncultured Hyphomicrobiales bacterium | reverse complement strand
CATCGCTATTGTCCCGCAAGGCGGCAACACTTCACTCTGTGGCGGGGCAACCCCCGACCAAAGCGGCAATACGATTGTCCTCAGCATGGTTCGGATGGATCGGATCCGTCATTTTGATCGCCCCAGCCAAAGCATCACCGTTGAAGCAGGGTGCATTTTGGAATCCATCCATCAAGCCGCTGAAAAAGAAGGGCTGATCTTTCCGCTTAATTTTGGCTCGCGCGGCACTTGTCGAATTGGCGGCAATCTCTCTACCAATGCGGGCGGGCTTAATGTGCTACGCTATGGCAATACCCGCGCCCTTTGCCTTGGCCTTGAAGTGGTAACCGCGACCGGCGACGTGATGAATTTGTTGTCACCGCTGAAAAAAGACAATACCGGTTATGACCTAAAGAATTTGTTTATCGGCGCGGAAGGCACTTTGGGGGTGATCACCGCCGCCACCATGCAACTCTTTCCAGAACCAAAAGCCCTTGCCACCGCTTGGGCTGGTGTGCGTGATATTAACGCCGCCATTGACCTGTTGCAACGTGCCCAAGCCATTAGCGGCGGCAATGTCATCGCCTTTGAATTGATGCCTAAGTCCATCATTGATAACGTTCGCCGTCATTATCCAGATGTCGCCAAACCGCTAGAAAACGTGCCGCCATTTTCGGCCTTGATTGAAATCGCTTCAACCGCCGATGCGGATGCTCAACCTGATGAAGCCGGGCAATTTCCGTTAACCCAACAAATGGAACAATTGCTGGCGAGCGCTTTTGACGATGGCCTAGTCAGCGATGCCACTATCGCCGCTAATCTCAATCAACGCAATGGGCTTTGGGCCATCCGGGAATTGACGCCTGAAAGTGAGATTAAAGCTGGTCTTGCGTATAAATCAGATATTTCGATACCCCTTCAGCATATGCAGGAATTCTACCTTAGGGCGGCGAAAGCAGCGGATGATATTGCCCCAGGGGTGAAAATATTCGGCTTTGGCCATTTGGGGGATGGCAATTTGCATTACAACCTCTCCATCCCCGAAGATGGCCACCCTGATTTCATGAGTCTATATCCTCAGTTTGATCAAATGTTTGCAGGTCTGCTGAAAGACTATGGCGGCTCGATAAGCGCGGAACATGGCATTGGTCAGAAAAAGCGTGATATGCTGAAAGCCGCGAAAGACCCCACCGCCCTTGCGGTCATGGCGGCGGTCAAGAATGCCCTTGACCCAAACAATATTATGAACCCAGGCAAAATTCTCTAACCACCTTTACTCAAGGCAACCAATGGAGAGAAAAATGCGGCATGAAGAAAAAATGAACGATGTTCTCACGTTTTGGTTTGAGGAATGTTCACCGGAGCAATGGTTCAAAAAGGATGAATCCTTTGACCAAATGCTCAAAGACCGGTTTGGTCAATGGGTTGAAAAGGCGCTTGCCGGTCAATTGGATGGATGGGCCGAAGATCAAGATGGATTGCTGGCGCTCATCCTCCTGCTTGATCAGATGACGCGCAATATTTATCGCAACACACCCAAAATGTATGCTGGCGACGACATGGCGCTGGCGTTGAGCCTCAATGGGGTAAAGCGCGGGTATCTGGATGCGATGGAAAACGTGGCGGCGCGACAATTTTTATTGATGCCAATGATGCATTCCGAAGACATAGCCATCCAAAATCAATCCCTGCCTTTGTTCAAAAAATACGCCACGGAAAGAACCTATGACTACGCGGTCAAGCATCAGGTCATCGTTGACCGATTTGGGCATTTCCCCCACCGCAATGACATTCTGGGCAGGCCAAGCACCGACGAAGAACGTGCCTTTTTAGAAGGCCCCGATTCATCGTTTTAGGCTTGAGATTTCATCTCCCCAGCCCATCAATTGGAAGACATATCCTTAATTTGATTGGTGCCGATTGAACCCAAATTCTTAAAGGTGAAAACCACGAAAATTTCATCAATAGGTTTGATGTCACGATCGCTATCGGTGTCACGATTGTAACCGATGCTGATGTTGAGGCAATCTTGCAAACCACCGCCGTAATTCACGTCAATAATAGAATCGGTCAATTTGCGGGTATCATTGGTGAGATTGTATTTTTGCGTTAGCCCTA
>CAYNQW010000289.1:0-2128 GCA_964399415.1 uncultured Hyphomicrobiales bacterium | reverse complement strand
TGTCAAAACAAAGGGCAATGAGCCAGTTTAGCCAAATAAACAGCGGCGGATAATGGCCCCCTATTGGCTATCCATCTGGTGCCTTTGTTTGGGTGTGATCGGTGATCTGTATAGCATCAAGGGCCGAGGTCAAAAGTCTGGTGATGCGGTCACGATCGGTCACATTTGTGGCGTCAAGATATAGTTTGAAGCCATTTTCATTGCCGACAATCAGATCACTGGTTTGTGTTGTGTCGGCGTTATCGTGCGGATGATATAATTGCACCTTTCTTTGGCGCCCTTGTAATGTCGTGGCGATATAAGGCTGGCAACTGATTCGTTGGCAAATCAATTGATATGTGTCTTCCGACAACAGCACCCCGTCAGGGGGACATAAGGCTTGGATGCGGGCGGCCTCATTCACCACATTGCCAAGCGCGGTATAATGCAGGCGGTTCTGCGAGCCAATATTGCCAACTGTGCAAAATCCAGTGCTGATGCCGATGCGAATATGCATAGGCATGCGGATGCCAGAGGCGGCCCATTCGGTGCGCAATGCGGTTAATCTTTGCTGCATTTCCAGCCCCATCAAGGTGGCGGCACAGGCATCTTCGGTGCTGCCTTTGCTATCTGGGTCACCAAAAAAAATGACCAGCGCGTCACCAATAAACTGGTCCAATGTGCCACCCCAGCGGTGACAGATTTTTGTCATTTCGGTGAAATAGGCATTCATTAATGATGCCAACTGTTCTGGTTCTAGCTGTTCGGTCAGCGCGGTAAATTCAACAATATCTGAAAAAAACAAGGTGAGTTTGGCGCGTTTTGCCGCTTGCAAATTTTGCGCACGGCCCTCTAACAACCGGTGATAGACGGGTTGCGGCACGAATCTGGACAGATTGTCACAAAGCTGTTCAAGCGCTGCGTTGCTTGTTGCCAGCTTGGCGGCATTGGCATCTGCCATTTTGACAAGCCGGTTTAATTGGCGGGTCTGACGTTTGTGCTGTTTTAACAGATGTTGATAGGCATCGCGCAGGGTGGCCGGGTCCGAACTGCCAGCAAGGATATCATCAAAATTATATGGAAAATGCGGGTTAAGAGAATCAGCCATGTTCAGATAGTTTGGCAATGGTAATCTGCACATGTTCCAGATCGATGGCCAAATCCTCGGCAAACTCTCGCGTGATATCGTCGTCATCGTCACAAAACCAGATGATCTGGATGTTGGCACCGTCTGCTGCCCGTGCATCAAAAAGATCGCATAATTCAGTCAAAGCCCGCGCAGAAGACGAATTGAAATAAATCAGCTTGATTTCAACTGTGAGGGTGGCACCAGCCTCAGTCAGATAGGCATTTACCGCCTCCATAACCGGCTGATAAAATCTGCTGACATCTTCTGGATAGGATTCGCCATCAAGAAGCAATTTACCAGCCGCCGGGTCAAATATGATTTCAGGTGTCCGCGCGGTTGCGGCCAATGTCAATTTTTCCATGATGACAGCCTCCTAAACGCCTGCCTTGATCATGATAAAGCAGCAATCCTCGCCGGTGTCTTTGATGGCACATTGCAAGGGTGTTGATGATCGGCGGGCGATTTCAATCAACCCAATCGAGGCACCTTTGCTTGCGTTATCTGGTGGCTGCCTCAATCGCTCATAATAAATCTGCCGCAATTCCTCGGCAGACTTAGTATTGAGAAAATTCACTTTTTCCTGCAAGGCATTGGCTTCGTCATTTGTCACATAATTGCCGGTGAGCAGATTAATCTGCTGGCCATTTTGCGCGACCAGTACAAGGCCAACAGGTTTTTGCGCTGGCATAGACAGGCTGGGCTGCGGCCCTTCATGTCCATAGCGAATGACGTTCTGCATCAATTCAACAAACACTGAAAACAGGTTTCTGACTTGATTTCTGTCATGTGATTTGACCAACAATTGTTGACGCAAGGTATCGCCAATGGCTTGCAAGATGTCTTCGGTAACATAACCGCTATAGGTCAGGACAAAATCATCTTCAATCAGCAGGCTGGCAAAATGGTGAAACCTGTCAAATTCCATTATACGAGGCCCTACGTTACCAAACAGGCCGCAAGAGTGTGGCTAATTAAGACTTTTCTCAAATAGCTTTTTCACCTGAAAGTTGGCATAGCGCT
>CAYNQW010000288.1:0-2129 GCA_964399415.1 uncultured Hyphomicrobiales bacterium | reverse complement strand
GGTCATCATTGCGAAAATCATCCATCATCAAAAATGGGTCAAACGGCTTGGTATCACCAAAACCGAACACCCGGTGAAGATGAACCCCGGCCCCTTCCATGGTCGGGCGTGACTGGCTGGACATTTTTACTGGCCTGATTGACATATGCCGTCTCCAAAAAATACTAAAAAGAATTGCTGGTACGGTAACGGGCGGAAACATCACTATGCCCCGGTGCCGCGCTATGGTCATAAGACTAATATAATGTGTCTAAAGATTTTTTTGCATAACTGTTTTCAAAGAAGAACTTTTGCAGATTGCGCAATAAAAGACGGTAATTTTTCTAAATGGTCAAAGGCTGAATTTTCATTCAGGTCATGGCTGCGAGACGCGGCTTTTTCAGGGCCAGTATTTTGGCTAGCGCGCGATGGGCGTGGCGGCCGGTTGTTTTTGGCTGGCAAGGGTCATTGCAATCACCGCAGCCAAAGTGATGGCCCCACCAATGATTTCCATATTTGATAGGGCCTCGCCCAAAAACACCCACGGCCACAGCGGGCCAAGAACGCTCTCAATCAGCACCAGCAAACTAACTTCGGCGGCAGGAAGATAGCCGGTCCCGGTTGTCACCAAGGCAATGCCAAGGCCAATGGTAAACGCCCCCATAAATAGGATGATGGCTAGGTCTGTTTGTTTTATGCCAATCCCGCCATCCAGCAAAAAAGCGGCAACAGCGCCCAATGCGGCACTAAAAATACCGGCCATAAATGTACCACCAAGCACATCTGTCTTACGACTGCGCCGCGCAATCACCAGCATAATGGCAAAGCATCCAGCCGACATAAACGCGCTGATATTGCCAAGTGAATAGCCAAGTGACGCCCCGTCATACACCATTAGACCAACGCCAAAAATCGCTACGATCATGGTCGGCCATGTCACCGGATGTGGTATTTCGCCGATCCATTTCCACGCAATGATGGCGGCCAAAAACGGAACAATCGTTAAAATCAGCAGGGTTGAAGCCACCGAGGTATGTAGCATTGAAAAAATATAGCTGGTAAAGGCAAGTGCCAGCCAAGCACCCATCCACAGATCATGCCGGTCGATTGACCGAAGCAGCGCTTTTGGTGTGCAGTGACGCCGAAAGCAAATCACCGCCAGCACAATTAACGTAAGGCTTATCGATCTGTAAAATAATATCTGAAACCCAGTTGCGTCATCCAATAGGCGCATCAAAACACCAACAAAGCTCATGAAAGATGCGCCAGCAAGTACAAAAATCATGGCGATGGGTCGTGTCATGACAAGCCCTACAGCAATTTAGTCCGTGGTTCTAAAGCGACTATGCTGAATGATAATCACCGTGCCAATAGGTAAAATGAGCGCAATAGCGGCAACGGTCATCAACAAGAAGCCAAGCTCTGAATAATCTGCCGTTGTGACGATGTCATTGGTGATTTTGTCTTTGACTTCACGCGTTACAATAAAGACCTGATTTAGATATTTTGTGCCAAGTGCACTTGCCGATAATGCCAGATTGGTGAAGGACGCAAATACCGCGAAAAACGTGGCTTTTAAATGTGCTGGCGCGTTTTTGGCAATCCAAGCCAGCAACGGAATCATCGACACTTGCCCAAGCGGCGATTCAACAGCCGTATTGATGATCGCAATAAATCTGGCATCGACAATGCCGCCAGTCAGACCCGCCGTCCAGTGATGCATTCCATAATACATGCCGATGCTTGGCAAAAATAATACCGCACCAGCGATCGACAAAATCACGATGATTTTTGCCATAGAATTATGCGCCATAAACGGACGCAACAAGACGATGCCTAGCAATGTCAGAATTGACGCAATCAACGACAGAACTGAAAAAAACTGTTCATCAAACAATAATTGGTCAATTTCAAACCATGTAAGGCCCGGTCCCGGGCTTGGCATCGCCCGAAACATAAACACAATGATAGCCGTGCCAATAATCATCAGCCGCTGGTTATGCGGCAATAGGGCGACCAACCGGCTCATTAAAAACAAAATGATGCCAACCGATCCGGCAAATACAATTTCTTGTGCGTAAAGAAAATTAGTCATGCCAAGGCTGACCGAAAATACCACAAACACCAGAGAACCAAGAAGAATGCTCCAA
>CAYNQW010000287.1:0-2132 GCA_964399415.1 uncultured Hyphomicrobiales bacterium | reverse complement strand
CTTAGGCGCTCCGATAAAGTTTGGTCATGACAAATTCTTTATGACCAAGCGCTTCAGCCGCGGTCAAACGGCCATTGGCGGTGCGGCGGATGCACTCAATGAGGCTATCACCGGCTTGGTCAATGGTCATTTCACGACGCAACACGCCAGAGACGTCAACATCGACATGCTCGCCCATGGTGCGAACCGTCCGCGGGTTGCCTGTGATCTTGATCACCGGCACGATCGGATTGCCCACCACATTGCCCTGTCCTGTTGGGAAGGTATGCACCACATAACCTGCGGCGGCCATCAAGGTCACGCATTCTGCCGCGGCTGATGACGTGTCCATGAAATAAAGGCCAGCGCCTTTTTCTGGAGCTTCGGCTGGACCCAGCGCATCAATATAAGTTGATGTGCGGCCAATCTTTTCCAGATTGCCAAGGGCTTTTTCTTCGATGGTGGTCAAACCGCCAAGAATATTGCCTTTGGTTGGCTGTGAATCGGATAAATCTGATGTTTTGAATGGCTCAATCACTTCATCCTGATAGGCTTGGAAGATTTTCATGAACTTCTCGCCGGCTTCAGGGTTGGCGGCACGAGCCTTACAAAGATGCTCAGCACCCGTGATTTCAGAAGTTTCCCCAAAAACACCATAAATGCCCTTTGGCAACAACTTGTCATACATATTGCCGACGGTGGGGCAGGATGACAGGCCAGTGGTCGTGTCGCTCTCGCCGCATTTGGTGGACACCCAAAGATCAGCAATATCGCATTCTTCACGCTGATATTCTGAGGTCAGATGCACAAATTCTTTGGCCTTGCGGGATGCCGCGGCGATGGTGTTGATGTCGCCATTCTGTTCGATGGAGAACCCCGCAACAGGCTTGCCTGTTTTGGCGATGCCATCGACGATAACTTGCGTCCATTCCGGCTCAATCCCAATGACGATACAAGCCGCCACATTGGGGTTGGCGCCGGTGCCAATCATGGTGCGGAAATGCAATTCAAGGTCTTCACCAAATTGCAAGCGGCCATAAGAATGCGGCAACGCCATGGTGCCTTGGATGTTATTGGCGACGGCTTCGCAAGCAGCGTTGGAAATGTCATCAACCGGCAGAATCGCAACATAATTGCGGACACCAACCCGGCCGTTTTCACGACGATAACCGAAGAATGTGTTGTTTGACGTCATGATGGCCTCCTACCAGCGCTTGGTTTTCAGGTTGTGGGTGTGAATGTGATCGCCTTTACCAGCGCCAGCAACAATACGGCCAATATCTTGACCATATTTCATCACCGTATCGCCTTCTGCAAAATCAATCAGCGCGACTTTATGGCCAATCGGCACATCATGGTTGACGGTCATGGTGAAGTCCGTGTTGTTTTCCGTGACCACGCACAGCATTTCCGTGCCAGCCTTCAGGTTTTCAACAACCACAACACCGACATTATCGCCGTCATGGTGGACGAGAAGATGCGGTTCGCTCATCTCTATATCCTTTCTCAGTGAAGATATTTTATTAAGTTTCATTATTTATAAACATCTTGAGCGCAAAGACAAGTCACGAAAATGAGAGATTTGAGGAAAATTAAACAAAGCCATAAAACAAGCTGGTCAGCGGCTTGGAATCAAGACAAGATCATTTTTTGAACGAAGATTGCCCATGCCGCTCCAGAAATCTCCCCTCATTCCAAAGTCATCCGAAACAGCCGACCATCCCGAAATGGTGCGCGGCATGGTGTTGATGACCGTGGCGATGTTGCTCATCCCCGGGATTGATGTTTTTGCCAAATTGCTCACCAGCACCATGTCCGCCGGGCAAATTGTGTGGTTTCGTTTCTTTGTTCAAACCTTATTGATAACCCCGCTGATTCTCTATTACCGGCTTTGGCGTCTGACCGAAGGCACGCTGGCCTTGCAAATTTCACGCGGCATCTTATTGGCGGCGGCAACGGTGTTTTTCTTTGCGTCTTTGCGGTATTTATCCATCGCGCAAGCCATCTCGATTTTCTTTGTTGAGCCGTTGATCCTAACCCTGCTTTCGGCAATGTTTTTGGGGGAAGTGATTCGCATTCGGCGTATTATGGCGATTGTCATTGGGTTTATTGGCGCGCTGGTCATTATTCGCCCGACGTTTTTTGATATTGGC
>CAYNQW010000286.1:0-2143 GCA_964399415.1 uncultured Hyphomicrobiales bacterium | reverse complement strand
GATCAGGCATCAGGGTCATGTCGGATTCGTTGATGGCTTTCCAGCCAGCGATCGATGAGCCGTCAAACATGAAGCCTTCTTCAAGAGAATCTTCATCAATGGTGGAAACATGCTGCGTCACGTGCTGCATTTTACCGCGCGGGTCAGTGAAACGAAGATCAACATAGGTGATCTCGTTATCAGCGATCATTTTTAGGACTTTTTTTGCATCAGACATAGGGTCTCTCCATTCATGCAAGTGGGATAGGGGAAGTTAAAGTTAAATGGCGTCAGAACCACGCTCGCCTGTGCGAATGCGGATAACGTCTTCAACCGGTGAGATGAATATTTTGCCATCACCGATGCGACCCGTGGCGGCAGCGGTCTGAATGGCTTCTACAGATTTTTCAACAAGGTCATCATCAATAATGACTTCGATTTTAACTTTCGGCAGAAAATCGACGACATATTCGGCGCCACGATAAAGTTCCGTATGGCCTTTCTGGCGACCAAATCCTTTGGCCTCAGTAATGGTGATGCCTTGAATTCCAACCTCGTGAAGGGCTTCTTTGACCTCATCAAGTTTGAACGGCTTGATGATGGCTTCGAGTTTTTTCATGGTCGTTCTCCATAAAAGGTTCAAACATAATTTTACAACATTCATGCCATAGAGATGGATGCCATAAAACCCCCAGAAAACAACACTTTTGTAAGATATTAAATTTGAGAAAAGGGATTATTGCCTAAAATAAGGGCAATTGATTAAAAATTAGGCATTTTGCTCTAGCCAATGACGCAGGCGTGACAGGGCTTCTTCAATAGCATGGTCTGAATTGGCGCAAGAGAATCGAATATAGCCTTCGCCTTCATCGCCAAAACTTGTGCCGCTAATGAGCGCAACACCAGCCTCTTCAAGAAACTTTGTTTGAAGATCATGGGAAAGAAAACCAGTCCCCGTAATATTAGGGAAAGCATAAAAGGCTCCGGCTGGCTTGCGGCTAGTGATGCCGGGTAGGGCGTTTAAGCCTTGATGGAGGAGGGCGGCTCGGCGTTGAAAGGCCAAACGCATATCTTCAACGCAATCTTGAGGGCCTGTGAGGGCGGCAAAAGCAGCTTCTTGGGCGGCAGCATTGACGCAGGAATGAATATTAACCGCCAAACGATCAGCAGCATCCACCATATGTTCAGGCCAGACCGCGTATCCGAGACGCCAGCCAGTCATGGCATAAGTTTTGGACCAGCCGTTCAAGATGATCAGGCGATCATGAATTTCAGGAAATTCTAGTAAACTAGTCATGTCTTGGCCATCAAAGGTCAGGCGGTCATAAATTTCATCTGACATAAGCGTGACGTGGTGATGATCCATCAATCCATCGACCAATTTCTTGAATTCTGATCGAGGCGTGACGCCGCCAGTCGGATTGGCGGGCGAATTGACAATCACCAATCTTGTTTTTGGGGTGATGCGACTGAGAACATCATCGGCAGAAAACGCAAAATCATTGGCTTCCCGCAAAGGGTATGGGCGTGGCGTGGCACCGCTGAACCGAACCGCCGATTGATAAATCGGGAAGCCAGGGTCAGGATAAATAATCTCTCCGCCGTCTTCGCCCGTCAGCATCGCGGCAAAAAAGATCACCACTTTCCCGCCAGGCAGAATCTGGATGCGGGAGGGCGATAAATCAGCACCGGTCTGGGCGTGAAGGCAAGCGGCAACGGCTTCTCTCAACTTCAGAACCCCACCGGATGGCGTATAGCCATGATGACCATCACGAAGGGCTTTGATTCCGGCTTCGACAATATGCTCTGGCGTGGGGAAGTCTGGTTGACCGATTCCAAGGTTAATAATGTCTTTGCCCTGGGCGGATAATTCCGCCGCGCGCGCCAAGACCGTAAAGGCTGTTTCCGTTCCCAAAAGAGAAGCGCGATGGGCAAGACTGGACATGATAGGACTCCATCATTGGATGCGTTGGCTATTGGATGCGGCGTCTAAAAAATCGATGTTAATTTATCGTTCTCCGTAAAGGCTTGTCCAGCGCCGAGTATGTTTTTGCGTCTGAAGTGATGTTTTTTTCAATATCGGCGTCATCTCTCTTGACGATAGCAGGTCAATTGTTTAGATCATCTCATCTGATGGCGGGTGTAGCTCAGTTGGTTAGAGCGC
>CAYNQW010000285.1:0-2153 GCA_964399415.1 uncultured Hyphomicrobiales bacterium | reverse complement strand
TCTATCTTTGAAAGCCCGCGATTAAGTTCGTTCCACGCTTCAAGTAAGTCTTTTTGGGTGATGACCTTAATGGGCAGGTCGTCGTTATTTTGATCCTCAGATTCTGGAGTATGCCCTTTGATATGAAGCATTGGGGCGCCTGATGTCGTTCCAAAAGCTGCGCATAAGGCTTTCAGATCATCGGGTGTTGGTCGCAAGTTTTCTAGCCCAATAATCAATGGTATTTGATCGGGAGCGTATTTTCCAGCAAGCCATCCCACCAGCGGCCATAGAACCTCATCATCGGCGCTCCATTGACTGGGGACATTGATTTCAAGCAATATTTTCGCATTACGGCCTGCCGTGGAATAGACGCCCGTTGCGGGAGCTCGGCCTGTGATCGCGATGAACAGATCAAGGTAATCGGGATGTTTTTGCGTTTGCGCGCCGATCACCGTATTGGCATAAATGACCGCGTTGGATTCAGACCATCCAATTTTTTCACCAAACTGAGGGGCATCATCCAGCAAGTATGGGGCGCAAGTGAAAGTGGGTTTTACCCCCATCTGGACATAGGCATCCGCGAGTCGGCTTGCTTTTTCGCCAAACGCTGTCGGCAATCCTGATCCTCGCCAATGTTCACGATCAACAGAGATGGCATTGATGGTGGTGGGGATGTTCACTTTGGCACCAAGCGCCGCCATCTTTTCGGCAAAAATGAGATTGGCCTCATGAGCCAAAATGCAGCCATCAATATGACCTTTGCGAACGCTAACCAGTTCATCTGTATTTTCCACCGCCGCCATCAGACAAATTGTTTCCATGGCGGATTGAGCCGCCGCCCCATGATCTCCGGACAGAAAGGATTGATCTTGTTCTGATAAAATTAGGCGATTAATATTTACTGGCGTTAAATCGATAATTTTATCTTCAATAAGAATCTGCTGATTAGCAAGGGTCATGGTGTTGGCGCCTGCAACCTCAAGGTAATCTTCTTTTGTGAGATAAATGATCGGGATTTTGACTCCAAAGATACGATCACAGACCATGGCGCCGAGCGTTAAAACTTGTTCAGGTTCATGGAAAATAATGGCCGCTGGCCCCAGCCCCTTCAGCGCCAGTTCCAATAGAACACCGCTGCCGCTGCAGGACCCTCTCGAGGTTGGCATTAAAAGGCACTTTCCTGAGATGCCGTCGCCATGATTGGGGTGATGCGCGTCAATAATGACGCCGGATTTAGGGTCCACCCCACCCCAAAAACTTAAACCTTCTGGGCAAACCAGCGTGTTTCCAACCGCTGAACCCTCGATAATCAATCTGTTTGTAGTTGTCAGATTACTTTGATTGTTGGACATTTCACAAAAACTCTTGGTGAATACCGTTCTGTCATTTCAGGTTTATTTGGAAAAGATTGGAAAGGAATCGAGCAACGATAATTTGGCGCCTAAGATATGTTCGCGCAGAAGTTCAGCCGCCAAATCTCCATTCCCCGTCAAGCAAGCGTCTAAGATGGCTTGATGTTCATATCGAGCTCTTTCCATGCCGTTACTCACGACAAGCTGCGCCCTGATATAACGATCAACGCGATCCATTGCGTTCACCGCAACCTCTTTGGTGAAGGATAAGGTGCTGTCCGCATAAAGCGTGTTATGGAAGGTTCGGTTTAACCCGCCCCAAGACAAAGGATCGGTTGAGTTGGAGAAATCATTGCAGTGAATTTTGGCCTGTTGCTTGGTGTCTTCAGACATTTTTGGCACCGCTTGACGAAGAATTTCAGGCTCTATCAGGGCGCGAAGATCAAAAATTTCTGACGCCTCATCCGCCGATAGCCCCAGCACCACAGAACCTTTGTAGCGTTGGGTTTTAATTAAACCTTGTTCTTCTAGCCTTGATAAAGCTTCGCGAACCGGAATTCTGCTCGTTTGAAAAGATCGTGCTATTTCATCTTGGCGCAGGGGAGTGCCAACAGGGATATCCCCACCAATGATCGCTTTTCTAAGGGCAGAAAAAATAATCATCGCGGCGGAATCAGTTTGGGAGATGTCGACGAAATCTATTTTCAATGGAGCGCCTAAAATATCTGTTTGTATATTGGATACAATATGCGATATTAATGCACGTTGCAATAATGCTCATGTTAATTAGGGAGGTTTTAATAGCATGATTAAAAAAAT
>CAYNQW010000284.1:0-2168 GCA_964399415.1 uncultured Hyphomicrobiales bacterium | reverse complement strand
TTATACCACTACACACACGGGTTTGTCTTCGCCTGGTCACAAAGATGTGAGCAGAACCCCTTATCTATGCCTCCGGCTCAAGTTCAGGAATGTTGCCGCCTTTTATGACCCAACGAAAAACTCTTTATGCTACACTCCGGATGAAAGGATAAAAGCCCGGAAAAAATCATCACGGGGGTGTTGCCACCTCGTTTGATTGTTTGTTACTGCAATGAAGTATTTTATCTGTTCTGAATGTTCTATCAGCGTGTGTTATGGCCAGAATTAACGTCGAGATGTTACTGAAGCGAGCGACCTCTCTTGCAAAAAAGGGGGATGTCGACGACGCGGCGCAGATTTGCAACAAGATACTCCAGCAGTATCCGGAAAATCTGAAGGCAAAGAAATTACTCGGCGCATTAATTAACAACGGGCGCTCCGGGCATAATCCTCCGCAGAACGTTATCAATAATCTGATGGGTATGTTGAATGCCCAACAGTTTGATGACGTGGAGAAATTCACCTTCGAGCTGATGAAACAGTTTCCCGGGTCAATCATAGTTTTAAACCTGTTTGGCATCGCTTCAGCCCAAAAGGGAAATTTTACCAATGCCGTGAAAGCATTCACACAAATCACCGGAATGAACCCCTTTTACGCCGAAGGGTTTAACAATCTTGGAAACAGTTTGCTGCAAAACGGCAATCTGAAAGAGGCCACAGATGCTTTTATAGAGGCGCTTAAACTGGAGCCCGGAAACCCGCAATTCATGAATAGTATGGGCCTTGCCAGGAAAGAAGAAGGCAACTCAGACGACGCCTGCAAATTATTCAAGGATGCGCTTAGAATTAAGCCTGATTATGCCGAAGCGCTGAATAATCTGGGTGGTTTGCATGAGGAGAATGATAATTTCAGTGAAGCCATCGCCTGTTTCAGGAAAGCCCTGAATATAAATCCGAATTATCATGATGCCTGTTTCAATCTGGGCATTCTGCATGAAAGGCTCTATCAGATAGATGAAGCCATCGCAGCGTATGAAAAATGCCTGAAAATCTGGCCAACCAACGCTAAAGTCATCAAGCAGATAACAGATATAAAGAAATTTGACCTGCAGGATCCTTTTTCAACAGCGCTTGAGACGTATCTGAAGAGCGATGATTTCGACGATGAGAGCAAATACAGGCTTCACTACGCCTATGCAAAAATTTGCGAAGACAATCACGCGTATCAGCAGGCATTTGACCATTATGTTTCCGCAGGAGCGTTGCGAAAATCATTGTTAAAATATGATGTGCAGGATGATGAGGATTTATTTTCCAAAATCAAACTGAAAGCCCCAAAGGTTTCAGAAATTGAAATCAAGGAAATGAAACAGGTTACCTGCACACCAATATTCATCCTTGGGATGCCGAGGTCAGGCACTACGCTGATTGAACAGATTCTGTCGTCGCATTCAAACGTATCCGGCGGAGGCGAGCTCAGCTTTTTCGAAGATGCATGGCTGGACAAATTAAAAGGTGATGACATCATTGATGCAGATGCCATCACGGCATTCAGGGCAGAATATCTGGAAAAAATTAAAAAACTGTCTTCTGGTAAACCGTATGTTACCGATAAAATGCCTCATAATTTCCTTTATATAAATCTCATTATCACTTCATTCCCTGAAGCCAAAATCATTCATGTCCACCGCGATCCTGGCGCGACATGCTGGTCAAATTTCAAACATTTCTTCCAGACCGACGGGCTGGGATACAGTTATGACCTGGGCACAGTTGTCCGGTTTTTTGAGATGTATCAGGACTTAATGAGATTTTGGGAAAATGCTTATGACGGCAGGATTTTTAACCTCGATTATGATCGCCTGACAGCCGATCAGGATGCCCAGACCAGATCATTAATCCGTCATACAGGCCTGGAGTGGGAGGACGCCTGTCTGTTCCCCGAAAAAAACCAACGCGTGGTAAGGACAGCCTCAAACGAACAGGTCAGACAGCCGGTCTACAAAGGCAGTTCCGCCAATTGGAAGAAATTTGACCCCTTCATTGACGGCTCGTTTGATCATTTATGATGAATGAATGTCAGGGATCAGTTCCGCAGGCCAATAATCCATGAAATAAAAGGGGATGAGCAGAACGCTGATCACCAGGTCAGCCCAGCCCCTTCATGGTATTTCCCCATGGATCAGATA
>CAYNQW010000283.1:0-2177 GCA_964399415.1 uncultured Hyphomicrobiales bacterium | reverse complement strand
TTCGGCTTCGGCTTCGGCTTCGGCTTCGGCTTCGGCTTCGGCTTCGGCTTCGGCTAAGATTGTGTCGTCTTCAACCGTGTCGTCGATGTTTAATTCTGGCTCGGCGATTTCCGATACATCGACAACTTCGTGTTCGATGTAGTCTTCGATGTCTTCAAATGCAGCTTCAGTATCTGACTCGCCACTTAAGGGTGTTCGAAATATTTCGTCAGTAAAACCATGACCCAGGCCAAAAATATGATTGGCCAATCGCTCTAATCGATTTTCAATTAAATCTTCAACGGCTGTGTCATCCATTTGTAGCGATACATCTCCGCGAGCCATAGTCTCATCAGGTCGAAGTTGAACGCCTTCAGGCTCACCATCGATTGACGATAGATACATCGCCAAGTCTTCCGGATGCATTTTCAGAATCGGGGGATTTTTTGGCTGATAGCCCTCTAATTGATCCAAACAGCCCTGGACGAGACGCGCGATTGCAGTTGGTCCAACAGTCAGCTCACCTCGAACCAATTGCGTTCCAACATGCACTGCCAAACGCGACAATGGCTCAAAAAACTCGCTTACGTTGTCACTTGCGTGCGCCAACTTTTGAGTTAATCCATCATAGATTTTACGGCTCGATTCGAGCTGCTCTTGAAATTCTTTTTCAGCGGATTCACGGACTTCGATTCGCGTTTGTTCTATCTGAGCCTGCGCATCGGCTAGTTGTGCCTCGAGCTCTTTAATACGAGGTTCATATTGTTCAGTCAGCTCAACCTGCTTTGCTGCAACTGCTTCTGCGACACGAGCCTCAGCTTCCTCTTCGGTAATTCCAATGACAGTTGGCTCTACCGTCGCCTCGGCAGCGTCCTCAGTACTTTCTTCCGAGTCATCTAGCGAGCCGTCGACAGAATCCATCGTCGATTCAAGTCCTTCCGACTCAGAGGAGTCTGCAAGCGATTCGGGCTCACCTGCTGGTTCAGAAGCATCAGTTACATCTGATGCAACCTTAATTTCCATTGGTTCAAATGTCGCTTCGGTATCCAGCACACGCCAAGGAGGATCCTCGAAAGGAAAATCATCTTTTCGATTCAATAACTCGTTGTCTTCAAAGGGCTGATCAAGTTCAGCCCCATTAGCAACATAAGCCGCTTTTTTAGACGAAGTCATCGCCACGGCCTGCTAGCACAAGTTCACCTGCATCAGAGAGTTTTCGCGCAGTACGCATGATCGTCTTCTGCGCATCTTCCACATCACTGATACGAAGAGGACCTTTGGCCTCCATGTCATCAATAAACATGACGCGCGCACGAGATGACATGTTGTCGAAGAATTTCTCTTTAACAAATTCGGTCGCACCTTTCAGCGCTGTCATCAAGAGATCCTGATCCACGTTACGCATGATGGTCTGAATCGCCCGATTATCCACATCAACCAGATTCTCGAAGGTAAACATGTTGTCTTGAATCTGCAGCATGATGTCTTCGTCAAGATTCGACAGGCCGTCCATAATCTGACTTTCCATATCGACTTTCACGAAGTTCATGATTTTGGCGGCTTGCTTCACACCGCCAACACTTGAGGAGCGAGCAGATGAGTTATTGCTGAACTGCTTTTTCATGATGTTCTCAAGTTCAAGCATCGCTGCAGGCTGAACAGTCTCAAGCGCCGCAACCCGCTGCATGATTTCAGGCCTGATTGGCTGTGGCAAAAAGCTCAGCACATCAGCTGCGACCTCGAATTCGAGCACCGACAAAATAATTGCAATCACCTGGGGATGTTCATTTCGAACCATGTCAGAAATCGCACGTGCATCCATCCACTTCAGGATATCGAGACCCTTCGACGCCTGCCCTGGAAGAATCCGACCCATGACTGAAGCAGCTTTGTCTTCGCCAAGTGCACGCTTTAAAACATCTTCTACGTAATCACTGGTTCCAAGACCGAGACTGGATTGGCCCTTTAAAGTTGAAACAAACTCATCGAGTACATAGTTCACTGCTTCCTGAGACATATCTGCAGCACTTACCATCGCTGCACCAATTCTCTGAACCTCTTTTGGATCCATGTACTTAATGATGTTGGCCGCCTCTTGCTCACCAAGAAGCAACAACAAAACTGCCGCTCGATCTGTTGACGTTAACCCTTCGATTTCTTCTCGAAGGGCATCTGTCATCTCTAATTGGTCGTTATCT
>CAYNQW010000282.1:0-2198 GCA_964399415.1 uncultured Hyphomicrobiales bacterium | reverse complement strand
ATGCCAAATCGAGTTGCCGTTCCCCATTCAGGGAAGACTCAAAGCCAAGTTTCGGAATTTTTCAGGGAGGCCACGGACTTTGGTTCTTTAAGGACCATGCAACAGGCGAGACTGGAGACGAGCTGACCCTGCTGGCACTGCACCATGGCCTTGACCTGGTTTCAAGCTTTCCTGAAGTGTTAGAACTATATGCTGGCTTTGCGGGCAGCGCCGCATATTCACCGCCAACACCAGCCAAAAACTCCAAAAGCTTAAAAAGGTCTACAAGCGCAACCAAGGAGGTTGGTATTGACCTTGGCCCTTATCATACAGGCTCTCTTCCGGAGCTTGAGAGCCTATCGAAGGCCCGCCCATACCACCTAGAGGGGCTATTGTGGGCTTCGAATAGAGGTGTGTTGCTTTTCGGAACCATAGCAAGCAACCCTGCCTACCTTGTAACCGACAAGACACGCAAGGTTGCAGAAGCTCGACGAGTTGACGGAGGTGTTTTCTATCAGGGAAACAAGTCTCACTGCCTTAAAGGAAGTTGCAAGTCATGGCCATTGGGAATAACCGAGGCAAAGGAATTCCAAAATATAGCCTTGGTTGAGGGAATACCCGACTTCTTGCATGCTCATGCACTAATCCTTCACGAGCAATCCCTTCAACCTGATGGCATCGGGGCAACATGTGCTCCGGTTGCCATGCTTGGGGCCAGCTGCAGCATTTCTGAGGAAGCACTTCACCACTTCAAAGGCAAAAAGGTCACCTTATATCCACATGCAGACCAGGCTGGGCAGGAAGCGGCACAGCGTTGGGGCGACCAACTCTATTCATCAGGCATTGAGGGCATTGACATCTTCTCACTTGAGGGGGCAACGGACCAAAGCGGAAACCGGATAAACGACCTATACGACACCTTCAACCTTTCTGCCGAATCACTAGAGGACAACCCAAGCTTAGGAAAAATGTTTTATGCGTAAGCCATTCAAACCCTCCGACCAAGCAGGCAATTCAAACCAAAAAGCAGAAGAAAGAATTCTCAAAGTGTGGACCATTGACGACATAGAACAATTCAAACCAAACCCTGACCTTTACGTTGTTGGAAACGGACACATCATGAAAGGCAAAGACCGTCTTCACCTGATAGTCGGTTACGCGGGTGTAGGGAAGTCGCGTGCTGCAAACTACCTGGCATATTGCGGTGCAACAGGCAATCGCTGGTTTGACTACGACATTAAGACACCATTCAAAACGCTGTTCATACAAACAGAGAATGGAAAAGCGAGACTCCAGCACGACTACGAAGGCCTATTCACAGACCTTCGTGGCAAAGTTTTCTTTGCAGACCTACCGACTGGGACTCATTTCAATGAGGAGTGGTTTCGAGACCAATTAAAGGAAATTATTAAACAAAACGGTATTGGCATGGTCATCCTAGACCCTTGGACAAATGTAGCGCCTGACCTTAACCACAAAGAATACTCTAAAGCTGTGGAACTCGTACTGGGGTGCATGCCCGACGAGGAGGAGAACTGCCCTGCAATTGTTGTCGTCGCTCACTTGCGCAAACCTGACAGTGGCACCAAGCGAAAACAAGGCATCGAGTTAATGCACGAAGTCATGGGCTCACAAACCTTAACCTCCCGCTCTCGCTTTGTGCTGGTAATGGAGCGCGCCAACCCCACCGACCCTCAAGACAACCGAGTTGTTGTCACTTGCGCAAAAAACAATGACTCCCCAGAAGCTCCTAGGAGTTGCCATAGAAGGGGTAAGGCGACTTTTGAAGAAGTCTTGGACTTCGACTGGTCAGAATATGACGAAGGAGCAAAATCTGCAGCCAGGTCCACATACACGCTCTCTGATGTAGTTGATTTGCTCAAGCCGGGCGAAGACGTTTCAAGCGCCGAGTGGAAGCAAAGAGCAGCAACATCGCTTGGCATCAGCCAAAGTCGCTTCTATGACTATCAGGCCGAAGCCACGAGCAAGGAGCGAGTATTTATGGTTGGCCGTGGTCGCTACCGCCGCCCCGCCGCGTAGCGCGCCCAAACTCACGGTGCCGGTCAATGTCATCAATTGCGCATGGCCGGCATCTTTTTGCTCCCAGAATCAAGCGCGTGTTGCCATGACTCCGACTCTGGCAATCGTAGTAGTAGCTGCAGCACTTACTCCGAGGCACCATCGTCGTAGTAGTAGCGCAAGGGGCTGCCACTCCGACA
>CAYNQW010000281.1:0-2198 GCA_964399415.1 uncultured Hyphomicrobiales bacterium | reverse complement strand
TGCCCTGCTATCTTAAACAGGGATGTTGCCGATCAGCAAACAAAAAAAGCTGAGACCAACAATCACATCGGCGTGATTGCCCGAAGCAATGGATTACTTTTCGTCTTTTGGCACGGGGCGTTTGACCACAACTTCATCAATCAACCCATGCTTCAACGCTTCTTCTGGCGACATGAACGTGTCACGCTCCATGATCTTCTCAATATCCTTGAGCGTCCGACCGGTATGCTTGACATAAATGCCGTTTAACCGCTCTCTCAAACTAAGAATTTCGCGAGCATGAATTTCGATATCTGTGGCTTGACCAGAAAAACCGCCGGAAGGTTGGTGCGTCATGATCCGTGAATTGGGCAAACTATACCGCTTGCCCGCCGCGCCAGCCATCAACAGCAACGATCCCATTGATGCCGCTTGCCCCATGCAAACTGTCGAGACTTGAGGGCGGATATATTCCATCGTGTCATAAATCGCCAAACCAGACGTCACAACACCGCCGGGCGAGTTGATATACATCGAAATATCAAGTTTTGGATTTTCTGATTCCAAAAACAACAACTGCGCGCAAATCACCGAGGACACGGCATCATCAATTGGGCCATTGATAAAGATGATCCGCTCTTTCAGCAGACGAGAATAAATATCAAAAGCGCGTTCACCACGGCTGGTCTGCTCAACCACCATCGGCACAAGAGCAGACCCATAAGCGGCATTGGGGTTTAGCATTGGGGCATCTGAAGACGATGTCATTGAAAATCCTTACTGCCCGAATGCGGGCTTTTGCTAATCTTTCTTTTTCGCCGCAGATTTTTTCGCAGCGGCTTTCTTTGCTGTTTTCTTGGCGGCGGCCTTCTTTGCGGTTTTCTTCGCAGGCTTAGCCACCTCGTCGTCCATTTTGTAGAGATCTTCTACGGAAATAACGTTGTCATTCACAGTCGCCATTTCAAGGATATAGTCGATGACTTTATCTTCAAACACTGGACCTGCAAGATTCTGAGCCGCTTGAGGGTTCTGCTGGAAGTATTCAAGCACTTGCTGTTCTTGGCCAGGGTGACGTTGTGCTTCGGCAAAAATCGCGCGATTCTTTTCTTCTTCTGTAACCTGCAAGTTATTCAGGCGACCAATCTCGGTCAACGCCATGCCAAGGCGAACCCGGCGGCGAGCCAGCGCATCGGCTTCGGCTTTGTCTTCGTCAGACATGCCATCATCACAAGAATGCTCATGATCTTCTTCTTTGTGATCATGAGGATTCATCGCATGACAAATGGAACTGTATTCCTGCGCCACTAATGTTGGCGGCACGTCAAATTCACCCAATTCACCATCAAGCGAATCCAAAACAGAGGTTTTTACCTTGGTCCGGATTGCCGTGTTATGTTGGCGGCCAATTTGTTCACGCACAGCCGCTTTAAGGGCGTCAAGATTATCCATGCCTAATGACGCGGCAAATTCATCGTCAATCTTCATTTCACCGGGTTCATGCAATTCATGAACGGTTACTTCAAAGATGCTTTCTTTACCCGCAAGGTGCGCGGCTGGATATTCCGCTGGGAATGTCACCGGCACATTGACCGATGTTCCAGGTTTTGCGCCGATCAGGCCATCTTCAAAACCGGGGATAAAGGTGTTTGACCCCAAACCGAGACGATGCCCTTCAGCTGAACCGCCTTCAAAGGCTTCGCCATCAATGCGGCCAATAAAATCAATCACTAAAGTGTCACCGGATTTGGCCGCGCGGGGCTTTTCCACAGGCTTGGTGGGGATGTTTTCCTTGGCGATGGTTTCCACCGCTTCATCCACTTCTTTTTCGGAAACTTCAACCGAAGGACGATCAACCGTCAATTTTGACAGATCAATCGGATCAATTTCAGGCATCACTTCCATTTTCAGCGTGGCTTTCAAATCACCGCCTTCTTCATATTCGGTGATATCAAGCGATGGGTTGGTGGCAACACGAAGATCATGGTCTTCAATGGCTTTACGGGTCGCGTCATCAAGCGCGGCCTGCAGCACCTCACCCAGCACTTGTTTGCCATAACGTGTCTTCACCACGCTGGCTGGCACTTTACCAGGACGAAAGCCCGGCATTTTGATTTCTGTCGCAAGCGAGGTAATCCGCTCATCAACGCGGCTGTCAATTTGCGCGGCGGTCAAAGTAATGTTGAATTCGCGCTGCAAACCTTCCGATGATGTTTGAGTAA
>CAYNQW010000280.1:0-2211 GCA_964399415.1 uncultured Hyphomicrobiales bacterium | reverse complement strand
CAAGAGCGCATCTGATTCATCTGGTGACCCGTGGCGAAGCGGATTTGCAACGCGAAATTGGTCAAGCTGATCGCTTTATCAGCCGTGCTTGAGGCTTTGAATGATGACGTTTTCTGCCAATCTTGGTTTGTTATTCACCGAATATGACCTGCCAGACGCCATCCGCGCGGCGAAAGCGGCAGGTTTCGATGCCGTGGAATGTCATTGGCCTTACCCCACTCCAGCCGATGCCCTCAAGATGGCGTTAAACGAGACTGGCCTTCCTATCTTGGGCTTGAATACGCCGCGCGGTGATGCCGATCAGGGTGAATTTGGCCTCTCCGCCCTGCCCGGCCGTGAAGCAGAGGCTCAAGCGGCTATAAACATGGCCGTGACCTATGCCCAAGCCATTGGTTGTCCCCGGATTCATGTGATGGCGGGGATCAGCACCCACCCAGAGGCCGAAGCCGTACTGATTGAAAACCTGCGATACGCCACCCAATTGGCTCCAGATATGATCTTCATGATTGAGCCTATCAATACCTTGGATTTACCGAACTATACGCTGTCTTCCCTTGATCAGGCACAGCGGGTTCTTGCGGCGGTGGACGCGTCAAATGTGAAGATCATGTTTGATTGTTATCATATCGGCAAGATGGGCGGGGATGTCATCGCTTTACTACACCAGCATCTCGACGCCATCGCCCATATCCAATTTGCCAGCGTTCCTGATCGCGGCACGCCTGATCATGGTGATGTGGATTATGCGGAGGTTTTTGCCAATATCCGCAAATTGGGATACAGAAACCCTCTTGGCGCGGAATATAAACCGCTGGGCAAAACTGAAGATAGCCTTGATTGGTTAAAAACTTTTTCCGCTTAACGTGATTTTCATCTTTTTCCCTTACCCTGATGGTTTAGCCATACAGAAAGGGGTCAAGATGTTAAAACTAGTCCTATCCATTTTTATGGTGTTCATCACCTTATCGCCAATAGAAGCCAGCGAAAATCAAGTGCTTCACGCCACCATAAAAGCCGACACCGCCATGTTAAAGCAATTGCTAAAAGCCGGTGCAAACCCCAATGCTCATGATGCCGATGGCTTTACCGCTTTGCATTACGCGGCCATCAATAACGATAGCACCAGCATCCGTCTTTTGCTGAGCGCTGGCGCGATGAAGAATGCCCGCACGCAATTAGGGGTCACGCCCTTGCACGTCACCGCTGTCAAAGGGCATCACAAAGCCATGGCGCAATTGCTGGACGCTGGCGCGGATGCAAAGGTAAAAGACGCCAGCGGTAAAACCCCGCTTGATTGGATCAAACCCAATTCACCAGCCTATCAGTCAACCGTCTATTGGAGGCTTAGTGACGCTGAGTCCAAACAATAATCTTTTGATCTTTATTTCAAAAAGGGAAGACAACTAGGCTTTTGGGTCGTCGCGGGTGAACACCAATGTCGCGTCATCAGATTCACTTGATTGGAAGGCATACCCACCCGCGTTGAAAGCCTTCAAAGCATCAACCGTTTTGATTTGATGCTGGATGATGAAACGTGCCATCGCGCCTCGGGCTTTCTTGGCATAGAAACTGATGATGCGCGATTTGCCCTCTTTTTGGTCTTTGAAGACAGGCGTCAGCACCGGCAAAGCCAATGCCGTTTGATCCACCGCGCCGAAATATTCTTGCGACGCGCAATTGACCAAGGCCTCAGCGCCCACTTCTTTCGCCTGTTGGTTTAAGGTTTCGGCCAAGCGTGTTCCCCAATAAGCATAAAGCGACGTGCCGCGGTCTGTTTTCAGGCGGCTGCCCATTTCAAGACGGTAAGGCTCAATGCGATCCAAAGGCCGCAACACCCCATAAAGTCCGGATAAAATACGCAAATGATGTTGCGCCCAAGCCAGTTCCGGCTCATCAAGGGTGGCGGCGTCTAACCCTTGATAAGTATCCCCCGCAAAGGCCATGACCGCGGCTTTTTGCTCTTGATGACCAAAGGCCGTAAAGCGTTCGCTGTTCATCACTGCCAAATTTTCAGAAATCCCCATTAATTTCATTAGGCCATGAACATCAAGCGCCCCCGCAACCTTTGCCAATTGCCGCGCGTCATCTGGAAATTGCGGCGTCGTCAATGGCAGGCCATAGGGCATAGACGTTGGCGTCATGTCCATCTTCTTAGCGGGGGATATGACAACAATCATGGGGAGCCTCTTGCTTGTTATAAAAACTGGAATG
>CAYNQW010000279.1:0-2236 GCA_964399415.1 uncultured Hyphomicrobiales bacterium | reverse complement strand
GGCAGTATCTATTCTGACAATGGCGTCGGGCTTTTCCCTTCGGGGCCGACCTCAAAGCAGGTGGGTGATATCATCAACATCACCATGCTGGAGACCTTCAGCGCCACCAAGTCATCGAGTGCGGCCAGCAGTAAGGCAGATTCGTTTGACGTCACCCTGCCGACAGGACTGCCAAACATCCTGACCGGCGGTTTTGAGGCAGGCTCGCTGACCAGCGGGACAACCCAGTCTTTCGGTGGCAGTGGCTCAACCTCGCAATCCAACACCCTGACCGGTTCCATGTCCGTCACCGTGATGCGCATCTTCACCAACGGAAATCTGGAAATTGCCGGCCAGAAGAAACTCACGCTTACCAATGGTGATGAATATGTCCGCGTGCGCGGCATCATCCGGCCGCAGGATATCAGCCAGGATAATGTCGTGCTGTCCTCCCGCATAGCTGATGCTGAGATTACCTATATCGGCGCAGGCCAGGTCAGTGACAGCGTCAATCAGGGATGGCTGAGCCGCGGGCTCAGGGCCATTTCACCATTCTAGGGAGCATCGCATGCTGAGACTGATCCTATCTCTGCTGACATCAACATTGCTGTTGATCAGTTATGCTGACGGCGCCCGCGCGGACCGCATAAAGGATATCGCCTCTATTGCAGGGGTGCGGAGCAACCACCTGATCGGCTATGGCGTTGTTGTCGGCCTAGCCGGGACAGGTGACGGATCCTCCACGTTAACACAAGCCTCGCTTGAAACGCTGATCCAGCAGTTTCGCATCAATATAGATGCAAGCAATCTCAGCGCGAAAAACGCCGCCGCGGTTATGATTACCGCCAATCTGCCTCCTTTCGGCAAGCCGGGACAGAATATCGATATCACGGTCTCCACCCTTGGCGGGGCGAAATCCTTACGTGGCGGAACGCTGCTGATGACCCCTCTTCTCGGTGCTGACGGCCAGACCTATGCCATTGCCCAGGGCAATCTGGTGGTTGGCGGACTTGGTGTTTCCGGCAATGACGGCTCATCGGTGATTGTCAATGTCCCCACCGTTGGCCGTATCCCGAACGGCGCGGTGATCGAACGCATGGTCGAAACACCATTCCTAAATAATGAGAATGTGATCCTCAACCTGCATCAGGGGGATTTCAGCACCGCAAACAATGTTGCCGATGCCGTCAATGAAGTTTTCGGCGGGGATGTGGCGGTGCCGCTTGACAGCTCATCGGTGAAAGTGCGTGCGCCGGTTGATCCTTCTCAACGGGTGAGTTTCGTCAGCCTGCTTGAGAATATCGATGTGGAAATGGCCCGGCCCAAGGCACGGGTGATTGTCAATTCCCGGACCGGCACCATCGTGATCGGCGGTGATGTGCGTGTCACACCAGCGGTGGTGACCCATGGCTCCCTCACCGTCCGGGTAGAGGAAGACACCAACGTGACCACCACCGGCACCACCACGACAACCGATGGTGTCACCACCACCGCACCGGGGGATGCTGTCACCACCGAAGACACACAGATCACCATTGAGGAAGAACCGGTCAAGGCTTTTGTCTTTGATCCGGGCACCGAGCTTTCGGACATTGTTGATGCGATCAACGCCGTTGGCGCCGGACCTGCTGATCTTGTCACCATTCTTGAGGCCCTGCGTGAAGCCGGATCCCTCAGGGCCGAGCTGATTATCATCTAGGGGCAGGATATGATTGATCACGTCAACACAATGCCATCCTTAAGTCAGGTCAATGACGAGAAAACCGTCAACAGCCTGAACAGCCAGAGTGACCTGCGCGAAGTTGCGGAACAGTTTGAGGCAATTTTCCTCAACCAGTTTCTGAAACAGGCGCGGCAGGCCAAACTGGCGGATGATATCCTGTCGAACTCCGCCTCCAAGACCTACCAGGAAATGCTGGACCAGCAATACGCCTCAATGCTGTCGGGGGATGTCGATCTCGGGATCGCTGAAGCCCTGATGCGGCAATTCGGCCGCCACGTGGAGTAAGCCATGGCCGGTTTGATGGATATCGGCAAATCTGGCCTGCAATCCTACCGTGAGGCTCTCTCGGTAACCGGCCAGAATATCGCCAATATCAACACCGATGGCTACAAGAGACGCGAAGCCTCCCTTGTCGAAGTCACCGGTTCATCAGGCGGAATAACGGCCCTGTCCTCACAACAAGGGCTGGGCGTCCGTGTTGAGGAAATCCGCCGCTCTTTTGATGAATTTTTGCTGAACAAAGCGCGTAATGCG
>CAYNQW010000278.1:0-2259 GCA_964399415.1 uncultured Hyphomicrobiales bacterium | reverse complement strand
AGCTTATACTGGCGCGGAAATTCCCCCCTTGAGATAAGTTGATAGATGTGCGAGCGAGACAATCCGGTAACGGATCTGACCTCTGGCAGACGCATAAAACGCTGGTCATTTGGAATGTGCATCCTCGATACCTCTCCTTGAAAACATCAATGGACAACTGTTGATTCAGGAAGATATCTGCGGAGCCGGGAGAGATCACGGACAAAACAGCACAAAAATTTTGTGTTTTTGTCCGTGACTATGAACTAGGTACGCTGTTTGAAGAACCGGGCAACCTGTTTACCTGCTGCCTCAGGGTCTTTCTCTAAAATGATGGCCACAAACTGCACGAATTCACCCCTCTCATATAGCGGCCCGACCGGTGAGCCGACATATTCTTCCCAGAAATCGAACAGCCAGTGGATGGCTTTATCGTTCGAGCGGCTTCCGAATTCTTGCATCGATTCATCAATAATCCTGCCTGCCGCTTTTCCCAGCAGGCTGACAATCTGCTGAACATCGAGCACTCTGCGCCTCGATGTTTGCCCGTTTTCATCATGGACCTCATGGTAGTCGATGCTGACGATATCCCCGATGCGGTACTGATCGTTGGGCGTCAGCATGCTCAATTCGCGGGACAGCTTTTCAGCATCTTTTCTGATTCGCCCAAGCTTTTCACGGGCCTCCAGCAGAGGGGAAGTATAAGAATCCGGAACTTTCACATAGGCTTCCGACAGGTGGTGCTCAAGCAATTCGACGAGCTCTTCGAATCTCTCAGCCTCAAGGCATCCAAGCGCTGCCAGGTTTTCTTTCTGTTCTGAAGATAATCTGAACTCCATACCTACCTCCGATATCCCCGGTTGAATTAAGCCGTCGGCTTACGGCATCGCGTCCTCTATCCGGTCTGACCACCACTGCATCATATCCCTCCGCCGCTCGATATATTCTGCGCGGTTATATGCGGACCTGACTGTGTTTTTATCAACGTGTGAAAGGGCTACTTCAATCAGATCCCTGTCGAATCCGCTTTCATTGAGCGTGGTGCTGGCCAGCGCCCTGAGTCCGTGGCTCACAAGCCGCTTCCTGTACCCCATCCGCTTCAGTGCCATGTTTGCGGAAGAGCTGTTGGCATGCGATCGCGGGTTCCGGACAGACGGGAAAACAAACTCTCTGTGTTCGCTTATCTGTTTCATCGAAGAAAGTATCCCGAGAGCCTGGCTGCTCAGTGGAACCTTATGCTCACGGTTCTTCTTCATCCTCTCCGCAGGCAATGTCCAGAGCGCAGCATCGAAATCAATCTCCGACCATCGCGCCATTACCGCCTCTGATGGCCTTACCATTGTATGCAGCTGCCAGAGTATCAGCAGGCGTGTAGTCGGAGTGATGCTGGCAGACTCTATAGACTCCATCAGGCCCGGCAACTCTTCTGGCGATATGGTAGGAAGATTTGCTTTCTTCGGAGATCTGAACGCTGCGCTTATTCCTGACAGTGGATTCGATTCAAGGCTACCCGTGTTTACCGCGTATCTCATTATCAGATTCAATCTCTGGCAGATGCGCTTTACCATCTCCAGCTTGCCGCTGTTCGCAAGGGGCTGAAGACACCGTATCACCTCCGGCGCTCTCAATTCAGAGACGGGGATCGCGCCGAGTCGGGGAAAAATATGGCTGGCGAGCGAGTTCCAGATATCGGAAGCATACTTGGGAGTCAGGTCTGCTGAGTGGGTTTCGAACCACGCGGAAGCGACGCTCGCCAGTGTGTTCTGCTGTTCTTCAAGGAAGGAACTGGCCCTTGCGATTCTTTCTTTCTGAGGATCTGTATTAACCGCAAGCATCGAGCGGTATTCATCTCTGAGGGCTCGTGCAGCAGACAGACTCATCTCGGGATATGTGCCGAGCTTTATATTAGTTCGCCTACCGGAGTATGGCTTCTGGTAATTGAACAACCATTTTTTGACTCCACTGGGCATCACGCGCAGTTGCAGGCCTCTGGGGTCCGACAGGTTGTACTCTTTAACCTGAGGTTTAGCCTTCCTGATCTGAGTGTCTGTCAACAGGCTCGTCGTATTTGCCATGTATGTAGTCTTGAGAAGCTCGTGTTACATTCTATGTTACATTAAACAGCGGCTACAGGGGAACCCCGAGGGACGCCCAAGGTCGCTAAAAGCCCTTATTTTTCGGGATTTTCTGATTGAGAAGACGCTGACGGACGTCAGCGGAAGGGATAGTGGCGGAAGAGGCAGGAGTCGAACCCACCAAGCCTGCTATAAACAGACTTCA
>CAYNQW010000277.1:0-2267 GCA_964399415.1 uncultured Hyphomicrobiales bacterium | reverse complement strand
CGAGGGGGCAAGTGGCGAGGATACCCCCACATGACCCCCCGCATCAGCATTTACCCCGGCACATTTGACCCGCTGACATTTGGTCATATTGATATTATTGAACGGGCCGCACGGCTTGGTAATCAGCTTATTGTGGCTGTGGCTGAAAATAGTGGTAAACAGCCGCTTTTTTCGGTCGAGGAACGCACTGAAATTGTTGCGAATGAAGTCCAGCGCATTAACAAGGCCAATAATTTGCCATTTCCCGTTCTTGTCAAAAATTTTTCTGGGTTACTCACTGATTTTGCTGACAGTCAAGGCGCGCATGTGGTGATCCGCGGTTTGCGCGCGGTGGCTGATTTTGAATATGAATTTCAAATGGCCAGCATCAACAAAAGGCTGCACGGCGAACTTGAAACCGTATTTTTAATGGCCGCCGAACAGCAGCATTTTGTCGCGTCACGTTTTGTCAAAGAAGTGGCGCGTTTTGGCGGTGATGTATCAAGCTTTGTGCCAGAAAATGTCGCCAAGAAACTTGCAACAAAACTGGCAACAAAACTGGGCTAGAGCCACTGATCTGTAGTGACCAAAGCCACTATATCTGGCCTACCAAGAGAATGGATTCCACCAAGTTGATTCAGTTTTAGTGGCGTCACCGCTCGCTTCAGCCTCAGTGCCAGATGATCCAATTTTTGCCCAATCTGGGGCATAAGCATTATAAGTTGAGCACCCACCAAACGCCAATACTGACGCCAAAAGGGCCACTTTGATCACTGTCTTGTTCATGTCTGAGGTCTCCTGAAACGCAAAGAATAAATTGAAAATAAGTATTAAAATACAACTTAAACTCTTATAATGCTAGGCAAGCGATCCGGCGATGTCAATTCATCATCCATGATGCTTGTGATTACGGAACAGGCCAGAAGGCCAGACCATTTGACCACCATTGAGCTGGCTATTTTCCCCATCCAAAGCAAACCAAAACCGATGGACGAAGATAAACTTTCGGCGCCAATGAAAAAACCAGTTTTTTCATCTATCTTTTTCCACCTGCTATAGGGTTTTTGGGGTTTACAGCTAATTATGTCCTCTCTATACAGAGGTCACCTTTCGCCAATGGCGTTTGGGTATGTCCGTTTTTACAGGCTATAACGGGCGCGTAGCTCAGTTGGTAGAGCAAGTGACTTTTAATCACTGGGTCACAGGTTCGAATCCTGTCGCGCTCACCATAGCCTGAAACCGGTTTGACGGAACAAAGCGCCCCCGGCCGCATCAGCGACCGGGGGCTTTGTGTATGGCGGGCTTTAAGGGAGAAAAAGCTATACCGTTACACAAATTCCATGTTTGTCGAGGGCGACAACAGCACCAGTGGTATCGCGGTAACAGGCAAAATGTTCATGGGCGCGCATATTGCTTGCAATATGTTGCCGCAATGCGATGGGTGGTGCGATGGGAAAGCTGCATTGCCTTGTATGCGCGGCAATGGCGGGCCTGGTGAAGAAACTGACGATAACCTGTGATGTCATATATAACTGCCCCATAAAAACGCTGTTTTTAATTTGATCGGTTTTCTTGGCCGGTGGCCACGTCCCTTGTTCATCTAAGGTGATTCTAATTTAACTATAACTTTATTAATTTTTTCCTAATACAATTTCACGATGCTGTGAGGTTAGGCAGGTTCATGCGCCAATCATGTTGTTTGTCCGGCAGATAACGGTAAACCGCCGAAAAGCGATGGCGCAAAGCTGAAGGCACAAAGGTGAAGGCGCGGAATATTGTAGCCAGAAAATGATAGCCAGAAATGCCAGTGTGAAATTTTGGCCCCAATGTGAACTGCACAATGTCAAATTGCCTTGCCAGCTTGCCTTGCCAGATTACCTTATTACCTAGCCGTTCGCTAAAAAGGTGTCGTGCTTGATGTGTCGATGTGGATCGGTTCATCAATCATGGCACTGCGTCATCTGGCATGCGGTCTATCACGGCCATATGTTCGCGCGCGGCGAGGTAGAGCTTGATAAAAGAGGCGGCGCTAAATGCGTATAGGCAAGAATTTATAGTAACAAGAATTTACGCGGTTCAACATTGTTACGCGGTGAAATAGATAATCTATTTTTGTCGCATAACTTATATTATGTATAATTGAACAAAAAGGAATGTAAATAAATACAATGCGCTATAAATGATTTCTTGCGTGAAAATATAATCAAATAAACACAATCATAATTCAAATTGTAGGCCATCAATACCTGGTTCGGTACCGGCTGGACACAGCCGCGACAACCGTTCGT
>CAYNQW010000276.1:0-2279 GCA_964399415.1 uncultured Hyphomicrobiales bacterium | reverse complement strand
GATTGTCGCCTGCACCCAAGAAACAGCGACATTTGACGCCATTGCCGAAGAGCATGACTGCGCCCCACCAACGACCGTCAACATTCGTGAATTGGCCGGCTGGTCTGAAAATTCTGCGAGCGCCCTGCCGAAAATGGCGGCATTGATGCGACAAGCCGGTGACAGCAAGCGCCCCGGCCGTAGCCTCAGCATGATATCGCATGGCCGTTGCCTAATTTATGCTGATGCCAAGCGGCCAAATGGTGGCACTGCCGCCGCCCTAGAGCTTGGCGCGCGGCTCAACGGCACTTTGGGCGTGACGGTGATGATCGCCAATGCTGGCAACGGCATTGATGCCAGCGCCGATGCTGGCCTTGTCACCACCGGTTCGATCCGGTCTGTGTCGGGTCACTTTACCCGGTTTAATCTGGTCATTGATAAATTTTCTGAAGCCGCCCCGCACAGCCGTAGCCAGCTTGTATTTGGCACGTTACAAGACGGCGTTGAAACAGGGTGCGACATCCTGATTGATCTGACTGGTGATACCCCGCTTTTTACCGGTTGGGAAAAGCGCGACGGCTATTTGCGTGCGCAGGCAGATGACAGCCTGGCTATGGCAAAAATTGAACGTGAGGCCATGCAACTTATTGGCGAATTCGAAAAGCCGATTTACGTAAATTTTGACGAGACCATATGTGCGCATTCGCGCAACAAGATTGACGGATGTTCGCGCTGTCTTGATATCTGTCCGGCAGGGGCCATCACCAGCTTGGGTGACCATGTCAATATTGACCCGGCGATATGTGGTGGCTGCGGGTTATGCGGCGCGGTATGTCCATCAGGCGCGGTGCAAACCGCCTATCCGCCAGCTGATCAACTGCTGGCCAGCATAGCCCGACTGCTTGACTATTATCATGATGCTGGCGGCAAAAATGCCAGCTTATTGCTTCATGATGATAGTTATGGACGCGAAGTTATCGAAATGATCGCGCGGTTCGGACGTGGCTTGCCGGGTGATCTGTTGCCGGTATCAATGCACGCAATTGGCCGGGCCGGGCACGACTTGATGGTTGGTGCCATTGCGCTTGGGTACAAACAGGTATTTATCCTGTTAAACCCAAATAAAGCGGCAGAAAACGAACCGTTGATTGCGCAGCGCGAACTGGCCGAAGCGATGCTGACCGGGGTTGGGGTTCACACCGCAAACCAAATTATGCTGCTGGATGATGTCGATCCTGACATTATTGCTGACAAACTATATGACAGCGCCCACAAGCCAAAAGGCAAATCAGCTCCATTTAGTCCGGTTGGAACGCCGCGCGGGTACACAAGGCTGGCGATGCGCGGTCTGGCGACTGCCAACAATGTGAAACAAGCCATTATTGCGCTGCCAGATGGTGCCCCTTATGGCCGTGTCAATATTGATACAGACAATTGTACTATTTGCTTATCATGCGTCAGTGCCTGTCCAGCTGGCGCGCTACAGGATAATCCAGATGCACCACAATTACTGTTTCGCGAGGATGCCTGCCTGCAATGCGGTATTTGCGCGGCGACATGTCCAGAAAAAGTCATTGCACTGGAGCCACAATTTAATTTAACCGACAGCGCCATGGCCGCTGAATTGGTGGTAGAGGATACACCATTTTCCTGCACCCAGTGTGGCAAGCCATTCGGCAGTACAAAATCGATTGAAAGAGTCATTGCCAAGTTGAGCGATCACAGCATGTTTCAGCAAACTGCCCGCACCGATATGTTGAAAATGTGCGAAGATTGCCGGGTGGAAGCCATGTTTGCGCAAAATGACAAGACCATGGATGTTGGCGAACGACGCAAACCGCGCACAACTGATGATTATTTGAACTGACCCGGGGTTTAACTAGGGCGGTGTTTTTATCGTTAAGATGGTGCCGCCAAAGGCAGATTCATCAATAGATTTTGCGGCTTAAAACGCACCACGCCTGCTGCATCCATGGCCAGCCCCATATAGATCGGCTTGCCCTGCATTTCAGCAATAAACCCGCTATCCGCCTCAAGTTTAAACAGGCACAATATCTGTTTTAACCGAGACTCGTTGACGTCTTTGCCATGGTAAAGATCGTTCAGGATGGATGTTGCCTGCGCGTCAAGACCAAGATGCCATGCCCATTTGTCGTCCTCGATTTGCAGCATTGGTGTCACACGCACACTCAACGACAAAAAATGTGCGACCCATTTTTCAATCACACGTGCCAAGCCATCGAGTGCTGGCTGGGTAAAGGCAATATCAACAGAAGTGTTAAACTGATCTGACCTCTGCC
>CAYNQW010000275.1:0-2282 GCA_964399415.1 uncultured Hyphomicrobiales bacterium | reverse complement strand
GCCGATTCGAGTCGGGCTTCGGTGGTGAGAATGGAGGCATTGAGATCATTCACCTTTGCTTTCTGGGTGTGGGTACGCAAGACCTCCAGCCTGGTTTGAGCGAGGTCCAGTTCCTTGGCTGCTTTTTCCACTGCGAATTGATCGGCTTCCAGTTGAGCTTCGGAAACATATCCCTTGGCAGCCAGCTTTTGGCTATATGCTAAATATTCCTCTGCCCGCCGGAAGTTTTCCTTAGCCACAAATTCTGCACTTTCCAATTGCTCCTCATTTTGGCGGAAGGTGCCTGATAAATATTCCTGTAGGGCGAGCTTGGCCGCTTCCACATCCGCTTGAGCCTTAACTAGGTTGGCATTGGCCTGATGGACGGAAATACGCTGACGGAGCAATTCTTTTTGCAAACCGGCATCGTCCAGTCGCACGAGAAAGTCTCCTTTTTTTACGAGGGTCCCCTCCGGTATAATTTCCAGGATGCTTACACCTCCGGAACCCCGGCTTTTAACCTTACTCTTGATTTCGACATTTTCCGCACTTTCCACTTCCCCTGGTTCTACGATCTCCAGCCTAAATTCAGCCACTTTGGCTTCCTCATAGATTGGTTCTATTTGTTGGGAGTTTCCTTCCTCGCCATCATCGAACCACAAAAGAGCTGATAGAGCACCAGCTCCGGCCAAGCCCATCAGAGCCTTGGTTGATATAAAGCCATGTGTTCGAGTGGAATGCATAGGTTTCATTCAATGAAGAAGAGAGAGGAGAGCAAGTGAGGAGTCATCCTACCAAGAAGTCTTTTATTTGAGGTTGTTTGTGGACTGCAGGCCGTTCCATAATCCATTTTCCAGCAAATTCATTTCTCCGAGGTCAAAAGCGTAGCGCATGCGCAGGGCTTCCGAACCGATCCATACCTCGACAAAACGATTGCTCGCATCAAGCAAGTCATTGAGTGCGTTGACCAAGTCTCGTGCGGTGGTGGCACCAAACTGAGAGGTTCTTCCAGGTTGGGGTGGTTCATCGAGGCGCATCCGGGCGAGGTCGACCTGGGCAATCGCTCCGCGCACGGCAGCCCGGTTTAATTCAAAGTTTAGTTGCAAAAGACCGGCCAGCCTCTGGTGCTCCCGAAAGGCACGCAACAGGCTGTCTTCAAAGGCGATATAATCCCTTCTGGCTTGTTGGTAGCGGAGGAGAGCGGCTTTGTACCGGTTTCTCTCCCTGACCTTGGAGAGGGGGGTGTCGAGTTCCAGACCGACCCGCCACTCACTTTCATCCGATTCAAAGTCACCTGCAGAAAGGGCGTCCGAACCGAGGTCTCCGGAAAGGACGAGATCGAGATCGGTACGCAAATCATCTTTGGCCAGGTCTGCTTTTCTCCAGATGTCAACCAGGTGGGCACGGTTGTTTTTCGAATCCATCCGGTTTGCGGAAGCAACCTGAGAATCTTCGTAGGGGGAAATCATGGCTTCCTGCATCACAATCGATTCCAAACGGGCCGACGCCTGGGTGAGGGATAACTCGAGCAAGGTGCCTGAATAGGCATTGAGCAGGGCGGAGAGCTCCGTTCTTGCGACTGTCAGCGAACGGTTGTTATTTCTGCCGGGCCATTCCCGGATCTGATTGGACAGGCTATCGAGTGAGGAACGGATTCCTTCAAGGGATGCGTTTAATTCAACCACCAATCGATCCAGGTCCCCATCGGAGAATGTATTGGTATTCATGCCCAGTTCCAGAAGGTCGCTTCGCTTTCTGAGATTTTCAAACCCTTGCTTGCGGGCAGGCAGGGCAGATGCAAAGACTTGGTAGTCGGCGGTTAATTCGAGAAAGAATTTTTCTGACTGGGGAAGAAGCTTGAGGGCTTGGTTGCACTGTTCTTCGAGGGAAGTGAGATCGGGGGAGGCGGCAGCGTCGCGCACCAATGATAAAATGGAATTGGCCTCCTCCTGGAGGGAAACCAAATCTGGGTTGGTTAACTTGAAGGCATCAATGTAGTCATCCACCACCTGGACCGAAAGATCGGGGGGGAGACCTAAAAAAATCTTATATCCATCGAGCCGGTTTTCGTAGGATGACTTGGCGGCGAGCAGCCGGCTCTGTCCATTCAAGAGGGCCTGCCTCGCCTGATCCACCTGCAGTCGGTTGCCGATTCTTCCTGCCTCAAAAGCAGCTTCCAACTGGGCGAGGCTCTCATTTAATTGAACCACATTGGCTTCCTGGTTACGGATGGTTTGAATTTCCTGAACCAGTCCAAGGTATCCGGAGACCGCGGTGGAAGGAGGAGATATGGACGAGATACT
>CAYNQW010000274.1:0-2298 GCA_964399415.1 uncultured Hyphomicrobiales bacterium | reverse complement strand
TAGAGATACAAAGTTAGTTTTGATGAATATTTTCCAGTATTTCGAAAGTGAATTCGCCAGCATCTTGGCCGAACTTGTCGGGCAGGGCCTGTTGCCAGAACATCTCGATGCAAACCGTGTGGTATTTGAATTGCCGCGCGATGCAACGCATGGTGACCTTGCCACAAATGCGGCGATGATCTTGGCAAAACCAGCGCAAAAATCGCCGCGTGATTTGGCGGCTGTGTTTGCCAGTGCATTTGCAAAAATTGACGGGGTTACCGCGGTTGATATTGCCGGGCCGGGATTTATCAATTTGCGCGTATCACCCATTTTATGGGCGCGTCAAATTGACGATATTATCAAGGCGGGTAACCAATATGGACGCAGTCAAATTGGCGCAGGTGCCCATGTGAATGTTGAATTTGTCTCGGCAAATCCAACAGGCCCCCTGCATGCGGCGCATGCACGCGGTGCTGTCATTGGTGACGCGCTGGCGGGGCTGATGGCATTTTGTGGCTGGGAAGTGACCCGTGAATATTACATTAATGACGCCGGAGGGCAGGTTGATGTGTTGGCGCGGTCGGCATATCTGCGCTACCGCGAGGCGTTAGGTCAAGATATCGGCGACATACCGTCCGGTTTATACCCAGGAGACTATCTAAAAGATGTTGGCAATGCCCTCGCCAAACAGGTGGGTGATCGTTATCTAGATCGGCCTGAAGCGGAATGGCTGGATGATTTGCGCCAGTTTGCCATTCAGTCAATTATGGATGTGATCAAACAGGACCTGATCGCGCTTGGCATCCATATGGATGTGTTTTCATCCGAAAGGTCATTGGTTGAATCAGGCGCTGTTCAGCATGCGATAGATCAGTTACAGGCCGCCGGTCACCTCTATACCGGCGTCTTGGCACCGCCGAAAGGCAAAGAACCAGAAGATTGGGAACCACGTGAACAGCTCTTGTTCAAAGCCTCTGAATTTGGTGATGATACGGATCGCCCCTTGCAAAAATCGGATGGTAGCTGGACCTATTTTGCCGCTGATGTCGCCTATCATTTAAACAAGCTTGAACGCACCAAGGGTCAATTGATCAATATTTTTGGGGCAGATCATGGCGGCTATGTGAAACGCATGAATGCGGCGGTCGCTGCCTTGTCCGGTCAAGACGATATGCTGGATATTAAATTATGCCAGCTTGTCAATTTGCTTGATAAAGGCAAACCCGTCAAAATGTCGAAACGTGCTGGCACATTTGTCACCGTTCGGGACGTTATCGATGCTGTTGGTGCTGATGTCATCCGCTTTATCATGCTCACCCGCCGCAATGACCAAACGCTTGATTTTGATTTTGCCAAAGTCACCGAACAATCGCGCGATAATCCAGTGTTTTATGTGCAATATGCGCATGCCCGGGCCTGTTCGGTATTGCGGCAAGGCGAAGCGCCAGATCAAGCCGATTTGGCTTTGCTAACCGCCGACGCTGAATTGGCCTTGCTAAAGCAACTGGCAAGCTGGCCTAAACTGGTCGAATCTGCGGCCCAAGCGCATGAACCACATCGCATTGCATTTTATTTGGTGGACCTTGCTAGCCAGTTTCACAGCTTGTGGACCGCCGGGCGTGAAAACCCATCATTGCGTTTTATTATAGAGGGTGATCAAGCGGTAACAGATGCACGGTTGATGCTGGTCAAAGCAACAAGTTTAGTTATCCGGACAGGATTAAATATGCTATCGATTACAGCGCTGGATGAGATGTAGTGGGGCGGCATGGATACCGAGGATAAGCAAAGCCGTAAATCAAAACTGACATGGTTTGTTTTTGGTGGTGCCATTATCGGGCTTGGGGCAATAGGCGCCTATATTGTGTGGCCGCAGCTATCGCTGAAAACACCCGCTGATGTAATTATCGTGAAAGCTGTTGACGGCCCGATCAAGGTGAAACCGCTTGATCCGGGTGGGGCAAACGTTGCACATCAAGATTTGCTGGTGATTGATATGCTGAAAAACGGCACCGCCAATTCTGGTGAGGTGGAAACGCTCCGTCCTAATCTTTCTACACCGGAACCCCCGCCAATTGACGGCGGCAAACCAGCAGATGCAACGGCTGAGGGAAAATCGGTAACGGTCGCCACAGATCATGTGACAGCAGATGTGGCAGAACAGCCTGAAAAACCGGCACCATCGGTCAAGAAGGCAGATTTAGACACCACAAAACTGGCGGAAAAACCTCTGGCAAAACCGGCGGAAAAACAGGAAAAAGCCACCAAAACACCGCTTGTCAAACAAACAGACGAGCCAGCTTTTGTGATCCAGTT
>CAYNQW010000273.1:0-2311 GCA_964399415.1 uncultured Hyphomicrobiales bacterium | reverse complement strand
TTTTGCCGCATATGCAGGCTGATGTCGTGCTGGTTGACCCCATGCACCCACCGCGGCAAAAATCTGCATTGGTAAAGGCCGAAATGCGCGCCATACGCGATATTGTCGGGGTTGATCAAGACCAACAGTTGCTGATTGAAACGGCCTTGGCCATGGCCGCAAAACGGGTGGTTCTCAAATGGCCAGCCAAGGCCGCACCGTTAGCGGGGCTACGGCCAGCCTCGCACCAGATTATCGGTAAATCGATCAGATATGATGTATTTATGACCGGCTAACAGGTGTGATCATCCGATTGTCAGACAGCTTGTTTTTTCACTGATCGCTGTCACAATCAATTGATGATGATCGCAGATGCTGATGCTAGAATGCGCATTGCCGTGTAACTGACCGCAGGAGACCGCCCCATGCCAAGCTTTGATATTGTAAGCAAGACAGATATGACATCTGTTGACAATGCCTTACAGGGTGTCGCCAAGGAAATGCAAGTCCGATATGATTTCAAAGGCAGCAAATCAGAGGTCAGCAAAAATGACGATGTCATCACCATTCTTGCTGATGATGAGCTGAAACGCCGTCAGGTGGAAGAGCTGTTGATCACGCATCTCACCCGGAAAGGCGTCGATACAAAGGCGCTGGAATTTGGCAAGCTGGAACAAGCGGGTGGCAATATGGTGCGCCAAGCTGTTCAGGTCAAACAAGGCGTGCAACGAGAGGTGGCACAAAAAATTGTAAAAGCCATCAAATCATCAAAGCTGAAAACGCAAGCGGCCATTCAGGGCGATGAAATTCGTGTATCTGGCAAAAACCGAGATGATTTGCAATCCACCATGGCAATGATCAAAGCGCTTGATGTCGACCTGCCATTACAATTTGAAAATTTTCGCGATTAGGGCCTGGTCAAAACAGCGCCTCTGGCTATCCCTTCAACCCTTGGATCGGCACTTTTAAATAGGTGGCACCATTTTCTTCGGCGTCAGGCATATGGCCTGCCCGCATATTCACCTGTATCGATGGCATAATCAGCCGCGGCATGGCCAAAGTGGCATCACGTTTTTCACGCATCTCTACAAAACTATCTTCGCTGGCATTATGGCCAACATGAATATTGTTTGCGCGTTGCGCCCCGACTGTTGTTTCCCATAAAAATTCGCGGCCATTTGGCGCATAGTCATGACAAACAAACATTCGGGTCTCATCAGGCAGTGCCAAAATCTTCTGGATAGATTGATACAGCGTGCGGGCGTCACCGCCCGGAAAATCGGCACGCGCGGTGCCGCCATCTGGCATAAACAACGTATCGCCAACAAACACAGCATCACCAATAAGATGCACCATGCAAGCTGGCGTATGACCGGGTGTGGCAATGGCCACGCCATCTAATTGGCCAATTTTATATCGATCGCCATCTGCAAATAACTGGTCAAACTGGCTGCCATCACGTTCAAATTCGGTCCCAGCATTGAACATTTTGCCAAACACCGTTTGCACTTCTGAAATACGGTCAGAAATACCTATTTTGCCGCCCAGTTTTTGCTGGATATAGGGCGCCGCCGATAAATGATCGGCATGCACATGCGTTTCAATCAACCATTCCACATCAAGATTTTGCGTTGTTACATAATCAATGATCATGTCAGCGTGATCATAGCTAATCGTGCCTGACGCATAATCAAAATCCATAACCGAATCAATAATCGCGGCTTTTTTCGTTGCCGGATCAGTTACCACATAGCTGACCGTGTTGCTGTCATGATCAAAAAATGCTTTGACATCTGGTGCTATGGTTGCGGCGTTTTGGGACATGAAACACTCCACTTAAATACTGCCCTATTATAGTGCTGAATCTCTATAAAATATAGGGTCTGGCAAGCCACAAAACAGCATAAATTGAAAATTGGTTTTTTTAAATGGCGGCATCTAGCCATCACCCGGCGATCATACCCTATCTACAAACCCGCATCTATTCATCTGGCACCCGCATGGGCGGCGCCGGCATGCCAAAAGCCATGCAAAGCCAAAATTTGACAGAACCAACCTGACATAGTTTTATCACAATGAGATCAAAATTATGGCCAACAGCATTTGATCATAAGCGGCGTTTAACAAAATGTCTGCAGCAGAGGGGGGGACAAAAATGAAGCTTACAATTATTGCCCGGTCTCGAGATGATTTTGGGGTGATTCTTACCACGAAACATCAGCATAAATCAGACCAGAAAATTTTTTCAGTCACTGTAACAGATGCGGATTTACATGCATTGACCGAAACGCGTGTTGATAAAGAACATTTGATTGAATTTGCGTTTCAATTT
>CAYNQW010000272.1:0-2314 GCA_964399415.1 uncultured Hyphomicrobiales bacterium | reverse complement strand
ACGCCTCGTGCGGGCAATGATTCCGGCGGTGGTCAGCCTGGCCGTATCCTGAAATGTAAGGGATGGGAAACCGATCCCAACGCTTACACTTATTTCATCATCCAAGCCGCCGTTTGGGAAAAGGTTTGCGATGTCATTGGTGAGCCGGATTGGAAAACAGCTGATGGTTTCAAATCACCACCAGAGCGTCTCGACAAATTGAATCAAATCTTTGAGCGCATCGAAGAATGGACCATGACCAAAACAAAATTTGAAGTCATGGATGTGTGCAACCCGCTCGATATTCCAGTGGGGCCAATTCTATCCATGAAAGAAATTGCTGAAGACGAGGGGCTTTATGCCACCGGCACGATGGTCAAGGTTGATCATCCTGAGCGCGGGGAATACCTGTCCGTGGGTTGCCCCATCAAATTGTCCGATTCACCCGTTGAAGTTGAGCGTTCGCCGCTTCTTGGTGAGCATACAGCAGAAATTCTCAGCCAAGTTCTCGGGTATTCCGATGATGAAATTCAAGACATCGTTGCCTCTGGTGCGGTCGGTGAATTAAAAGCGGCTGCAGAGTAAAGATAAGGGTAGGGGGTAAATTATGCGTGTAGTTCTTCACGGTCAGCAAGCTTTCGGCAAAGCGGTTTTGGAACGTTTGCTGGAACGCGGCGAAGATGTGGTGGCGGTGTGTTGCGCGCCCACGAAAGAAGGCAAGCCCGAAGACCCGCTGGCTGAATTAGCCCGCGAAAAAGGATTGCCTTTGCATCAGCCAGCGTCATGGAAGACGCCAGAAGCGTTGGAATTGATGCAATCCTTCAACGCCGATATTTGCTTGATGGCTTATGTGCTGTTGTTTGTGCCTGAAGCGGTGCGTGACGCGCCAACGTATGGCACATTCCAATATCACCCGTCTCTGTGTCCTGAGCATCGTGGCCCGTCTTCGATCAATTGGCCGATCGCCATGGGCAAGACGCATACCGGCTTGACGATTTTCTGGCCCGATGATGGCCTTGATGAAGGCCCGATCATGTTGCAGAAAACCTGCCCTATTGGTCCGGATGAAACGCTTGGTGATGTTTATTTCAATAAACTCTTCCCTATGGGCGTTGATGCGATGATGGAAGGCCTTGATATGGTTAAGGCCGGCGTCATTATTAAGCATGATCAGCGGCTCGATGACGGCAGTTACGAAGGGTGGTTCAATAAAGAAGCCGCCGCGCTGGATTGGTCAAAGCCTGTTGCCGATACATACAACACGATCCGTGCCGCGAATCCTGCACCGGGCGCATGGACGCTGCTCAATGGCAGCGAAGTTAAAATTTTTGATGCCGCCCGCGTGGATGGCGATGGAACACCGGGTGAGGTTGTTGACATTAATGATGAAGGGGTCACTGTCCAAGGGGATGGCGGTCGAATTGTCTTAAAAAGAGTACGACCTGACGGAAGTGGAAAAATTGCCGCCAGCGAATGGGCGCAATCATGTGGATTAACCATTGGAACTAAATTAGGACAATAACAATGAGCGTTAAAACAGATATCGAAATCGCCCGCGAAGCCAAAAAGAAGCCGATCCAAGAGATTGGTGAAAAATTGGCCATTCCTTATGAGGAGTTGCTTCCTTTTGGCCATGATAAAGCGAAGGTTAGCCAAGATTTCATCAATTCAGTTCAGGATCGTGAAAACGGCAAACTGATCTTGGTGACGGCGATCAACCCAACCCCTGCGGGTGAAGGTAAAACCACCACCACGGTCGGTCTTGGCGATGGCTTAAATCGGATTGGCAAGAAGGCGATGATTTGCATTCGCGAAGCTTCGCTTGGCCCGAACTTTGGGATGAAAGGCGGCGCCGCTGGTGGCGGTTACGCGCAAATCGTCCCCATGGAAGAAATGAACCTGCATTTCACCGGTGACTTCCACGCCATCACATCAGCCCACTCGCTGTTATCGGCGATGATTGATAACCATATCTATTGGGGCAATGAGCAAGAAATTGACCTTCGTCGTGTGGTTTGGCGCCGGGTTGTGGATATGAACGATCGCGCGCTTCGTCAAATCACAGCATCCCTCGGTGGGGTGGCCAATGGTTTCCCTCGTGAAGCGGGCTTTGACATCACCGTGGCGTCAGAAGTGATGGCCATTCTTTGCTTGGCCAAAGATTTGAAAGACCTTGAAAAGCGTCTTGGGGATATGATTGTGGCCTATCGCCGTGACCGTAGCCCCGTTTTCTGCCGGGACATCAAAGCAGATGGGGCGATGACGGTATTGTTGAAAGATGCGATGCAGCCGAACTTGGTGCAAACGCTGGAAAACAACCCCGCCTTTGTGCATG
>CAYNQW010000271.1:0-2317 GCA_964399415.1 uncultured Hyphomicrobiales bacterium | reverse complement strand
CCAGCAGAAGCGGAACCTGAACCTTCGGTGAACTGAATTGTACCCCAGTCAGCGCTGATTGAAGATGTACGTGTACCCGCACCACCATCACTTAGGTTTTGTGAAAGTGACATTGTAATGCCGCTGTCAGTTGTTGTTGAGAAGCTGATGGTAATATCGTTGTCAGAGTTCATGTCTGAATCTGATGAACGAGTTGAGTTGTCATCACTGATTGATGTGTACTGCCACTGGACAACACCGCTGATGGAAACATCAGCAGAAGCAACGGAAGCAACGCCAGCAACAGTGGCGAGAGCAGTTGTAGCAAGAAGTACTTTACGCATAGTAATTTCCTTTACTAAAGTTAAACGCCGGAATTGGCTTATCTATTTCATACATTAATAAATTATTTATTAGTAATGTCTTAATTAGTAATTAAGACTTTTCCGTAACACCTGTTGTATTTATGCAACAGACTAGTTTTGAAAATTTAATGTCTTGCGTTAGAGTGGCTTGATAAAGACTGAACTGGCAGTTGAACCATGCTAAAATCAGTCATGCTTGTGAGATATCTTTCACTCACATCAACCATATAAAAGCGACGATAGATTAATGGCCGCATCCTATAGTCTTAAAAATCTGCAAACTTTATTCGCTCAGGGTAAATTTGAAGATATCATCCACCACTCAGCACAATTTAAGCGCGCAAACGACAAAAATTCTCACGCGATGACGATCTTGGCTGTTTCTTTCGCGCAATTAGGCCAAACCCAGAAAGCATTGCCATTTTTTCAAAATGTCACGGCGGCAAATCCAAATGACCCACAGGCATGGAATAATTATGGAAACGCGCTTCGTACCCTTATTTCATACGATGGAGCGCTTAAAGCGTATGATAAAGCCTTAAAACTCAACCCCAGATATACCGAGGCTCTCAATGGTCGTGGTGGGGTGTTGATGGATTTGGGGCAAATAGATAATGCCATTGAAAGTTACCAAAAGTTAATGGCGATTGATCCGGATCACCCGGAGGTCAACATTAATTTAGTTTATGCTTATGTAGCAAATGGTAATTTTGAATTGGCGGAAGAGTTGTTGCTGGCTTTACTCAAAAAAAATCCACGCCATGCCGATGCTCATCATCAATTCAGCCGCATCCATCGCTATCAAGACGGTGACCCTCACCTCGTAGCCATGGAAAATGCCCTCAAATCCCCCAATCCATCCCTGAAGGAGACCGTGTTGATCAACCATGGTCTTGGCAAGGCAGAGGCAGATTTGAAAAACTACAAAAAAGCCTTTGATCACTGGACCAAAGCCAATCATGCGTTCAAATCTTCGATTGGCTATCAGTTTGCAAAAGATCAAAAGGTTTTTGACACCATCACGCGATGGGGGGATGTGGCCAGCCACCAACGTTTTCATGCTCCAAAAGATAAGCGCCCTATTTTTATTTTGGGGATGCCCCGATCAGGCACGTCATTGGTGGAGCAGATTTTATCCGGCCATAGCGACGTTTATGCCGCCGGTGAGGTGGAAACATTGGGGCGCATCATTCCGCAAATTGCCTTTTCCGCGTCTCGAATAGGCAAGCCTATCTTGAAGCAAATCAGCCAAGGTTATTTAGACGATTTGCGCCGCTTGCCGACAGATAAAGCCATCATCACCGATAAAATGCCCCTCAATTTCAAATGGGTTGGCGTGATCCGGGCTATTTTTCCAGAGGCGCCTATTTTGCATCTGAAGCGCCATCCCATGGCGATATGCTTTTCGAATTTCCGCAATTTCTTCCGCGCTGAGGGCATGAGTTACAGCCATGATTTGATGGATATTGGCCGCTTCTACCTCGCCTATGACGCCTTGATGCAGCATTGGTATGAATTATACGGCGAGGCGATCACAACCGTTGATTATGAAAAACTCACGGAGAATCCAAGAGAAGAAATCGCAACATTGCTGGATATTGTTGGCCTGGATTGGCAAGACGCTTGTTTGAAAATCGAAGAGAATAAGCGAAGTGTAAAAACCGTATCGAATACTCAAATCCGGCAAAAGATTTACACCAAGAGTTCCGAAGAATGGCTACATTACGAAGAGGAATTGGCGCCACTTAAAGAGATGTTGATGCCAATCTTGGAGCGCGACGGTTGGGTTTAAGACGGTTTTGGGTCATAGACCGGCACGCCAAGCCGTTGTTGTTGCTTTTGCAGAACGATCAAGACCGGCTCTAAAAACGCCTCATGCCGCCGCCACCCACCGAGGGATTGCGTGGAAATGGGCTGCTGAACTTGCGCGGAACTGGCGGTGCGGGAAAAATAATTTTGCCCCCGCTTGGTTT
>CAYNQW010000270.1:0-2319 GCA_964399415.1 uncultured Hyphomicrobiales bacterium | reverse complement strand
TAAACACGATCAAGATCATGGGCGGCAAACATATCGGTCAAAACCTGATGGGCTTCGGCGGTTTTAGCGGCCATCATGACGCCGCTTGTGTCTTTATCAAGACGGTGGACGATGCCCGGGCGTTTTTCTCCACCAATCCCCGTCAGGCTGTCGCCACAATGGGCAATCAAGGCGTTGACCAGCGTTCCATCAGGGGTGCCGGGGGCAGGGTGGGTCACCAGACCAACAGGCTTGTTGATGACGATGATATGATCGTCCTCGTAAAGGATATCAAGCGGAATATCTTGAGGTTGCGGGGTGGCGGCGGCAGGAGGCGGTATGGTCAGGCAAATCGCATCCCCAGCGCGCACCGAAGACGATGGATCTTGTTGAGGCCTTTCATTCACCGTCACATCACCATCAAGGATCATGTTTTTGAGGCGCGACCGCGACAAACTGATGCCATTGGGCAATGGTGATTTGCCAGCATCTTCCGCATCGCTTACCATAGCGTTAGATTCAGCCAGATGGCCAGCAAGCCAACGATCCAACCGATCGGTTGTGCTGTCATCTGGAACAATCATATTAATGATAAAAGGTTCACTCATGGTCGCCACTATGCCCAATCCCGACGATAATCACCAGTCCTTAAATGATGCCGCGCATCCTTATGAAGAACCAGCATGGCTCAAGCCTGTCAAAGTCGCTTCGGTGGTGATGGGGGTCTTGATTGTCTTTGCGTTAGCCTTGCTTGGCTATGGCCTTTCCACGGGCATGGGAAAATTGGCACAAAGTGACGGCCAGTCAAAACGGTTCACCCATCCTGCAGGGATGACTCTCACCGGTGCTAGCACAAGTGGGGATGGGGTGATGACGATGATGTTTCAAGATGCAACAGGTCAGGTCGAAGTAGTGACCATCAACCCCAGCCGCGGCCAAGTGCTTAACCGGCTGCAGTTGCAGGTCGGACAAGAGTATCGGTTTGATTCGAATTAACGGAAAAAACTTCCAATATCATAAATGACCTTGGCAATATCGCCTTCCAGCGGGAAGGACAGCATGCCCATTACGTTATAGCCCAGCAATAACGGCAAGATATAAAACCGGAACATAAACAAAAACCACGCCACATAGAGTGGTTTCAGGCGGTCAATTAAAAACTCTGGAGTGATGGCATTTGTCCAGCGCAACAAAGGGTCGGTGACGATGACAAACATTCGCATAAAAAAGAAATTTGAGTTATCGGGCAGGAAGATCGACATCCCAAAGCGGCCGATCAGCGTCCACATAGCAGCCCCCATGATATAATCGAGTATCAATAACCCTATCGGCAGATTTTCGGCCATCTGTTTCCCCCTCCAGAAACAACGTCATGTATCTTTCTATAGTGATAGCAGGGACAAAAAAACCGGGGCAAGAATAATCTTGCCCCGGCTGTTTAATTTATGGTCGTGTGGTTCTTATTCAACCACTGACTTACCGCTTGGAACGCGGATTTCTTCAACCATCTTCTGGGTTTCAGCATCCGGTTCTTCGGTCATCAGGCTAACCACGATCATCAGGATCAAGCTGACCGGCATACCGATCATCCCAAAACGAAGACCATCAAGGCCAAGCCATGGTGTCATGCCGTTGAACTGCACCTGATAGAGGTAGAGTGAACCAGCAAGGAAGCCGCCCACCATACCTGCAAGCGCACCGGCGCGGTTCGCCCGCTTCCACCAAACGCCAAGGACGAGTGGGAAGAACAAGCCTGAGTTGGCAAAGCAGAACGCCCATGCCACTGCACCCAGAATGCTGGTCAGTTTCATCGACGCCACGAACGCACCCGCAGCACCAACAACCAAGAGGAGAGTACGAGCCACGATCAAACGTGTTTTCGTATCTGCTTTTGGATCGATGATTTTGTAGTACAGATCGTGTGACAACGCATTAGCAATCGCCAACAACAAGCCGTCAGCAGTGGACATGGCCGCGGCCAAACCACCAGCAGCAACAAGGCCGGAGATCACATAAGGCAGGCCAGCCATTTCAGGCGTTGCCAACACCACGATATCACCCTTCATGAAGAATTCATTGATTTGCACCAAGCCATCGCCGTTGCTGTCAATGATTTTCAAGAAGTTCACGCTGCTCCATTTCTGAATCCACTCAAGGTTGGATACTTCAGAAACAGACTTGCCGATGATGCTGGTGGCTACGTTTGGATCCAATAGCGATAATTTAGTGAATGTCGCCAAGGCTGGTGCGGTCAGATACAACAAGCAAATGAACAGCAGTGAATAGCCCACCGACTGGCGAGCCGCTTTAACGGAAGATGTGGTAAAGTAACGCATCAAG
>CAYNQW010000269.1:0-2324 GCA_964399415.1 uncultured Hyphomicrobiales bacterium | reverse complement strand
AGCGGCGCTGGCTAATTTCTCATTTACCGCACTCTTATTAAATTGAAGGACGGCAGGCATGCAAACAGCATTGGTGGTGCCATGATGGGTATTATATATCGCACCTATCGGATGCGATAGCGCATGGATAGCGCCCAACCCTTTTTGAAATGCTGTTGCACCCATGGCGGCGGCGGACATCATTTGTGCCCGGGCCAGAATATCTTTACCATCAGCATAGGCACGAGGAAGATAAGTTTTAACCAATCGCATTCCTTCTAGTGCAATGCCTTGGGACATGGGATGATAATGAGGCGAACAATAGGCCTCAACACAATGAGCAAAGGCGTCAAGCCCTGTCCCTGCCGTAATGAATGGTGGCATGCTGATGGTCAGCTCAGGATCACAAATGACAATACTGGGTAAAAATTTAGGGTGGAATATGATCTTTTTTTCTTTTGTAACCGAGTTCGTGATTACCGAGGCTCGACCAACCTCTGAGCCTGTTCCTGCTGTTGTAGGAACAGCCACAATAGGGGCAATCGACTCAGCATCAGCGCGCATCCACCAGTCGCCTATATCTTCAAAATCCCATAAAGGGCGAGTTTGACCAGCTAGGAATGCCACTAATTTTCCTAAATCAAGACCGGAGCCGCCACCAAAGGCAACAACCCCGTCATGCCCTCCTACTTTGAAAGCTTGCACTCCTGCGGCGGCATTTTTCTCATTTGGGTTTGGGTCTACATCTGCAAAAATGTTACGCCCTAAACCGCCAGCAGCAAGCAAATCCAAAGTTTTCTGGGTAATTTCTGTTGTTGCTAATCCTCTATCCGTAATGAAAAGAGGATTTTTCATCCCAACTGCCCTGCAGGCTTCGGCAATTTCATTAATACGGCCAGCGCCAAATTTTATACTGGTGGGATAAGCCCAATTTGCATTTAGAGTCATTTTTCTATGCCTTTTTCATATGAAAGGATTTTGGCCTAGTCAGATTATGGTATCCGATCAAAGAAAGGCTACCACCGCGACCAGTATTCTTACACCCTGTCCAGCAAAGGGCTGGATCAAGATAATCTGCTCTATTCATAAAAACAGTTCCTGTTTCCAATCTCTCACCAATCTTCTCAGCTCTTTCCATGTTTTTTGTCCAAAGGCTTGCTGTTAATCCATAATCAGAATCGTTCATCAAGCCAATGGCTTCTTCATCATCCTTAACAGGCATGATGCCAACCACAGGACCAAAGCTTTCCTCACGCATCACTGTCATGTCATGATTAACCCCTGTCAAAATTTGTGGGGTTAGATAGGCGTTATCATCATCTGCAGCAAACCGGTTGATGTGGGCTGTTGCACCTTTACCAATGGCATCATTAATTTGATTGCGAACAGTGGCTGCAAATCTTGCATGTGCCATTGGACCCATAGTGGTATCCGGATAAAGCGGATTCCCGAGGTTGAGCTGATTGACCCATGTAATGGATTTATCAACAAAGGCATCGTAACAACTTTGGTGAACATAAATTCGCTCAATACCACAACAGCATTGACCAGAATTGAACATCGCCCCATCCATCAGCCCATCAACCGCAACATCAATATTAGCATCATCCATAACATAGGCAGGGTCCTTGCCACCAAGCTCAGTGCTGACACCAACAAAACTTCCGGCCGCCGCTTTCTCAATTTCTCGCCCTGCTTCAACAGAGCCCGTGAAATTGATAAAATCAAAATTGCGCTCTTTGATTAGGTTGGAACTTGTATTGTGATCGAGAAATATATTCATGAACACATCGCTAGGAACGCCCGCCTGATGAAACGCTTTTGCCATTCGCTCACCAGCCAGCAATGTCTGTGTCGCATGCTTCAGAACAACGGTATTTCCAGCAATTAAAGCGGGGGCAATGGTGTTAATTGCCGTCAGGTACGGATAATTCCATGGAGCAATAACAAAAACAACTCCATGGGGGTCTCGTCTGATGAAGCGTTTAAATGTCTCATCTTCGTCAGCTTGGACATTTGCAAGCGCAGATTTTGCAATCTCTGCCATATATGTGGCTCTTTCATTGACGCTACCAAACTCACCCCCATAACGAATAGGCCGACCCATCATCCACGCCAGTTCAGGCACCATTTCCTCTTGCATGCTCCCTAAGCACTCAACCCCTGAAAGCACCAGAGCAATGCGTTCATCTAATGGACGCTTTGCCCATTTGATCTGAGCATGGCGCATTATTGCAATCTGTTCTCGTGCCGCTTCAAGTGATGAAGCCTCTCGTGTGGCATAAACTGTTCCATCAATCGGAGACAGGCAGATGAGTTCTTTAGACATGATATCCTCAAAAAAT
>CAYNQW010000268.1:0-2338 GCA_964399415.1 uncultured Hyphomicrobiales bacterium | reverse complement strand
GACTTGAGGAGATCGTGGTAACGGCACAGCGTCGTGAACAGGATCTGCAGGAAGTTCCGGTATCTATCGTCGCCCTGACCGGCGAAACGCTCGAATTACAAGGCCTCGACAGTCTCGAGGATGTCGGTAACACCATTCCCAACCTGAATATCCAGGGTGGTGGTGCCGGTACCTATGGCACCCAGTTCCGCGTACGCGGTCTGCCCAACGTCGGCGTCTACATTGACGGCGTGTGGCAGGTTGGTACCGACGGCATGCTCGTCTCCGATTTCGTGGACATGGACCGTATCGAAGTACTGCGTGGTCCGCAGGGTACCACCTACGGCCGTGACTCAACCGGTGGTGCCATCCGCATGTGGACCCGTCGGCCGGGCGAAGAACTTGGCGGCAGCATGACTGCCACCATGGGTTCCTACGACCGTCGCGACATCAAGGGCTCTATCGATGTACCTATCACTGACAATATCCTGACCAAATGGACGGCCTCCAGCCTTTACCGTGACGGCTTCATCACCGGCCTGACCACCGGTATCGACTACGGCATGCTCGACCAGGACACCATCCGTGGTGACATCCTGTGGACGCCTGCGGACAACTTCACCGCACGTCTCGTTGTCAACAAAGAGTCCGTTGCGATGAACGAGCCGCGTATCCAGAACGGTATCTGGGACACAGCTTATGTACCGGGTGGTCCCGCCAACAACAATAATCCCGTACAGACCTGGGGCGTTATTCCCGCCCAGTTCTATGGTCTGGCCGTTGAAGGCGCCGCCAAGCGTGGTGTGACACTGGATTATGATGCGTTCACGCCCGAAAACTTCCAGGCCGGTTATCCCGGCGGCAAGGTAGGCAAGTGGGAAAGCCGCTCCAATGCGACTGCGCCGTCCTACATCGACCGCAACCAGATCTCCCTGGATTTGACCTGGGACATCACCGACAACATCACCATCCAGGCCATCACTGCCCAGACCGAACAGAATCGCGAGATCAACGTCGACTGGGAAAACAGTGACTACACCCTGGTGGAAGACATCCTGCGCGGCGAACTGGACCTGTTCTCCGAAGAAATCCAGATCACCGGCGTGAATTTCGATGACCGCCTGAACTGGATGGTTGGTGTGTATTACTGGGACCAGGAAGCCATCAACCGCGATGCGCGTTACGCGGTGAATGAATTCCGTACCCTGCCTGGACAGGCCGGCCCGGAACTGGATATCAATGACGTATTTGCATCCGATCGTTGTCTCGCATTGCTTGATCCGGCAACCAATCCCAACAACCTGCTGCCCTGTCAAGTTGTGGCCAACGCCATCATCCTGCCCAACTTCGCCTATGACCGATTGGTGGGTGCCGACCAGGATGGTATTGCCTACTTCGCGGAAGCGACCTGGTCGTTCACCGATCAGTTGGACCTGACCGTCGGTATCCGTTACCACGACCAGGACAACTCGTCGCAGAACTACGCGCTTTCAGCGAATGCTGCACCGCTGGCACCTGAAGGCAATCTCTACACCAATGGCAATCCTTATCTGGGATCGCCGGCCGGTAATCCGACAGCCGTGAGCTTCAGTGAGACCACCTACAAGGCGGCCCTGCAGTATCAGTTCACTGACGACATCATGGGGTACGTGAGCTACTCCGAAGGGTTCGACTCCGGCGGTGTATCCAGCACGACCACCAGCCAGGGTGTTGTGTTCTTCCCGTATGATCCGCAGATCATGGAAAATACCGAGATCGGTATCCGTGCCGACCTGCTCGACGGCCAGCTGCGTGTGAACGCTACCTACTTCCAGACCGACTGGCTGAACATCCAGAACGCTGGTGTGGTGCGTGACCCGGCTACCGGCGCCGAACTGCCGCAGCTGGTAACCACCAACGTGGGTGAAGCCAGCGCTGACGGTTTCGAACTGGAGCTGACGTGGCTGCCGACCGACGCCCTCATGATCAACGTGAACGTCGGTGTTCTGGATACCAGCTATGACAACATCGCTGCCGGTACCTTCTCTCTGGATACCACCACCGAGTTTGCGCAGGCGCCTGACCTGACTTACAACATCGGCGCCCAGTACACCTGGGATATGCAGAGCGGTGCATCACTGGTTACCCGTGTGGACTACTCCTACACGGATAACTTCTGGCGCTCACTGCCGTTCCTGCGTATGGACTGGTACGGTCCGAAGAACGGCGGTCCGGTTCCGGGCGGTATCGACGAATCCGGTGACTGGGGTACTGTCAATGCACGCTTGACCTATGAGCCTGCTGACGGCAATTACTCCGTGTCCCTATTCGGCACCAACATTACTGACGAGTACATGCTGAACTCGGGCTTCTTCCACGG
>CAYNQW010000267.1:0-2368 GCA_964399415.1 uncultured Hyphomicrobiales bacterium | reverse complement strand
TTTTCAAGATTAACGGCGAGCATCGGTTCATCGCGCGTCTGTTTGTCAATATACACTGGTATGGGCATTTCGCCGTATGGTTTGCCTATCTTTATTCTGAACAATTCCCTTATTAAGGACTGGCTGGTCGATGCGAAATTTTTTTCTTTCTGTTGTTCTTTTTGTTCTTGTCTTCAGCCTTGGTGCTGGCGCCGCGATTTGGTTCACGCGTCATCACGGCGGCTCCCACGAGCGGTACATGAACGCTGAGCATTATGACCATGATCATCATCATGGCGAAGGTCATGATGGCGGTCATGACGAAGTTAATATGCCGGGGCTGAACGGCAAAGACACAACCTCGGATGAAGTTAATGATCTGAAGACGCTTTTTCAGAATCATGAAGGCATCACTCGATCCGTTGTGCTTCTGCCCAATGGCATTAAAACCATCACGGAAGCAACGGATGAAACCTTGCGCGATGCGATTGTCAATCATGTGACGATGATGGTGACGCGCCTTGAAGAAGGGCGCAACCCTGAGGTGATGATCCAATCGCCCACCCTTGATGATCTTTTTGCGGTTTACCAAAATATTGAAACCAAGATTGAAATGACCGAAACAGGCATTGCCGTGGTGCAAACATCCAGCAATCCGAAAGCCGTCGAATTGCTTCAAACTCATGCCGGTGAAGTCAGCGACATGGCGGCGCGAGGGATGGAGGCTGTTCACGAGCGGATGATGAAGTCGGGTGATGGCGGTCATCACCGCAAGAAACATTCGTCCTAGTCGCGGCGTTTCGTTTAACTTAAAAACACCCGTTCGATGAACCAATAGCATCCTGTTAAGGCAATCAACATAGAGGCAGGGATTTCCACCCGCTGATGATATCGTTGATGGCTTCGGAAGAAGAAGCCGAGAAGCACGCAAGGCATTAGCACCAGCAATTGCCCTATCTCTACCCCAATGTTGAAACCCACCAGACTGATCGAAAAGGCAGAACCAGCTAGCCCCACCTCGCCTAAGACAAAGGCAAAACCCAAGCCGTGCAACAAGCCAAAAGTAAAAATCACGGCAAGACGTGCTGCCCCAATTTTTGGTCTGATGATGTTTTCAACCCCAATCCAAACAATAGATAGCGCAATGAGTGGTTCGACCACCGTGGCAGACACTTTAACCCACCCCAGCGTTGCAAGGGCTAGGGTACAGCTATGGGCAAGGGTGAAGATCGTGACTTGCATCAATAGAGGACGCCAGCGTGGGGAGAAGAAAAATAGCCCCATGATGAAGATAATATGATCAAGCCCCTTTGGGATAATATGCGCAATTCCGGATTGAATATATTGCCCAAAAATTGAAAGATTGGTGCGCTCTAGGCGATCCCCACGGGGGATGGGTAAGGAGGTCTGACCAGCGGCAATATAATCGGTGTAAAGGTCATTGGGGTTCAGATGTTCATCTTGTTGACGAATGACAAAAGCCCCAAGGGAGGTGGCAAGGCCAAGCGTTACGGGGGAATCCCCTGGTGGTAGTTTGGCGCTCAGGCTCAGGCGTGATTGCCGTGGCAAATTTAGGTCAACGTCACGTTCGATTGTTATATCGGTAATGGAAAGTTGAAGCCGTTGATCACCACTCGACAACTGAACCATGTCCAAAATCACAGCGTCACGGGCGGTAATCAATTGAGCAAGAGCATTCGCGTCTAGGCGACGCAATTCGTCATATTGATCTGCTGCAGCACTGTCATTGGTGTCTTGGGTGATGCTGGCGTCAATCCCAGCCAATACAACTTCAACATTTAAGGCCAAGTCTAGGTTTGCTTGATGCTGATTAAGGGTAATATCCACCACAACCGGTTGAACTTCATGGGCATAGGATGTGTTGGGGCCAAATGCCACCGCAATCACGAATAACACAAAAAAAAGGCGAAGAGTTTTCATCATAAATTTAACCCTGATTAGAGAAGTATCTTATACACGCATAGCGTTTGCTGTTCTATAATAAGACGATGAAGACATTTCGTTTCCTTATGCCCGTTCGGACGGGGCAGATGCTGGCGCTGTTGATTGCGTTGAGCGTGAGCAGTCTCGCTTACGGCCATGAATTTTGGATTGAGGCCAAGGACTGGCGCGTGGAGCCGGGTGATGAGATGCAGTTATCCTTGCGTGTTGGCACGGAATTCAAAGGCCTAGAACAAATTTATTTTCCCAAAAAAATCAATCGCTTTGAATGGGTTGGCCCAAAAGACAGCGCGGCGTTTGAGGGGCGGTTGGGCGATGTGCCCGCAGGGGTGATGCGTCCAGAGCAAGAAGGTCTCTATATCATCCGCCATGAAACTAAGGCGGATTTGGTGAATTATGAATCGCTCGAAAAATTTGAACGCTTCGT
>CAYNQW010000266.1:0-2372 GCA_964399415.1 uncultured Hyphomicrobiales bacterium | reverse complement strand
TCGAGCATCGCGAGGTCGTCTGCATGTGCTTCGATCTTCTCGATAAACTTTCTTACACAAGCGACGCGTTCCCTGATGTCGAGTTTCCACCACGCAGGTTGCGCCCGTGATGCGTGCTTGACGACCTTGTCGACGGTCGCAGCTGACGCGACCCCGACCTCGAGGATATCCTCACCCGTCGCCGGGTTTCGTGAGACTAGAAGCTCATCGCCGTTGTGGAATTCACCGTTGAAGAAAAGACCGGTGTTTTTTGGTAGGCACGCTTGGTTTGACATAACTCTCTTTTCTCCCTCAGTACGATCGGCTTACCCGGGCATCTACCACGACGACCTTGCCTGCTTTTACTTGCTCGACCGCGAGTATGAGTTCTTGTCTTAAGTCATCTGGCGTATGGATAGGGCCAAACCCGACACAGCCCTGAGCAGTAGCCATTCCGACGAGGTCGACGTCGGGTTCGTCTAGTCGTATCCCGACTCCCTTGTTGTTAACGTCCCTGTCGCGTGCGATCGCGACCCGCTCCTGGTGCAGCTCGTCATTGAAGAAGGAGCGGTTGTTGGCGACGATAATCAACAGTGGAATGTCGTGGTGTACTGCGGTCCACAGCCCCGATACTCCCATCAGATAGTCGCCGTCACCTAATACGGCGACCGGCAACCGGTCGCTATGCTTCAACGCCAGGGCGCCACCGACAGCCATGCCCACACCAGACCCGATCCCACCGCCGCCATCGAAGCCAAGGTGGTCTAGTGGCTCTTTGAAAACCCAGTCCTCACTCCGCCAGCTGATCGGTGTCCGAATAAGCGTGTTTTTTTCAGATTCCAGAACCGAGAAACAGGTCGACGCAAGAGATCGCATCGATAGCGATTCGTGGGCGCTTTCCTTTCTGGGTTTCCGTTTAACAGCGGAGAGTGGGTTCTTTGCAAGATCAAGGATCTCCACCAACTGGTTGATCGCGGTGTTAGGGTCGACCAGCAGGGTGGTCGTGTTACGAGCTGGCTCACAGTGGTCTTTTGACCATCCGTTAATCAGGTTTTGGTCTAGACTGAAGTGGAACGTGGGACATTGAGCTACGGGTGCTGCGAAAGTATTTCGGAGCATTCCTCCCAGGTCGATCCAGTCGAAGCTCATTACCAAGTCTGCAGCACGGATAGCGTCAGAGCTCTTTTCGGATGGCATCAGGTTATCTGGTGGACAGTGTAGATCATGGTCGGACGGGAAAGTGCTCCCGGTCCTGAGATCTGTTATGACGGTCGCTGACAATCCTTCAGCGAGCCGGACACGGTTATCAAAATCGTCTTGGTTGCGGTTGAGACGACCCAGCAGGATCACAATTTTCTTGGAGCCCGATATTCTGGATTTCAGTTGTTCAAGTTGGCTTTCAGTGAGCCCGGGGAGCTCGGTTTGATCAGGGGTCCCATCGGTCAATTGGTTATTAGCTGGCTCGTGCTCTTCCTCAAACAATACCGTGTCGCAGTTAACGTAGACGGGCGCGTGAGGGAGGGTCTTGGTGATCGACATCCCGCGACTTATGGAGTTCAGCGCCCCGTCGGGTGAGGTCGGCTGGTCGTCCCACTTGCAGTAGGAGCGAATGATCTGTCCCTGGTCCTGACTTGTATGTATCCAGTCGATCCAGGGTCTGCGTTTCTCGGCGTCTAGTGGACCGGTGGCGCCGATGATCAGCATCGGGACCCGGTCGCACCATGCGTTGTAGATCGCCATCGCGGCGTGCATCAGTCCGACGTTTGAGTGGAGCGCGACGATGAGCGGTTCACCTGTGACCTTGGCGTATCCATGGGCGATGGCGACAGCGTGCTCTTCATGGATGCAAATGAGTAACTCGGGGGATGAGTTGCCGAGGTGGTTGACGATACTGTCGTGCAGCCCTCTAAAAGAGGCTCCCGGTGTCATTGGCAGATATGGTATGTCGTAGGACCGAAGTAATTCGGCTATCGAATCACTCCCAAACCGCTTGGGCGTCTGGCTCATCCTGTTACCTTGTTATTATTTTCCTTAGATACGAAAGTAAATATCTGGGGTCGGGTAAGTCAAGTACTTGCGATATGCATTTGAGGCAGATTGTCTCTTAGTCATAGACGAATCCGGTATGTCATGGTCCATTAGTTCTCCATAGACGAGTCTCTGCATAAACCAAACGGGTAGCTGTCTGTCGCTAACAAGTTGTGCAACTCCTCAATGATGACTGATCTAGTCGACGAGATTCTTTCCACTAAACCGATTTGTCTGGTCAGCTGGGGCTCACCGAACGGAATGCGTACACATGTATTGTCATTTTGTATTGCGACGTGCGGCACGACTGATACTCCAAGACCTTGTTGCACGCAGGTCACTATCGACGTGATGGTATCTATCTC
>CAYNQW010000265.1:0-2379 GCA_964399415.1 uncultured Hyphomicrobiales bacterium | reverse complement strand
CTGCACGGCACGGGCCGTCACCACGCTTTTCTCGAAGACACGCTTCATGTCGCGATAGTCCTGCAGGTCGTCCTTGTCGACCGGATTCGCGCGGATGATCGCAGCCTCCTTGACGTGGGAGCAGAAAGCCTTGAACTCATCCGGCTCCATGCTGTGCCGGGCATCGCTGCCATACATCAGACGCGAGAAGGTGAAATGCTTCTCCACCACCGTAGCACCCAGTGCAGCGGCGGAGATGCACGCTGCATGGCCAAGGGTGTGATCTGACAGGCCGACAGGAAGCCCATAACGCTTCTGCATCTCCAACATCACGTTGAGGCCAACGCGCTCCGGCGCGCAAGGATAAGCCGATGAGCATTGCATCACCACCAGCGGACCGCCCTTGCGCAGCGCCGCCACTGCGTGGTCCAACTCAGCCCAGTTGCTCATGCCGGACGAAAGATAGACCTTCTTGCCCGTAGCGGCAACCCGCTCCAGTAGCGGCATATTGCTCACTTCGCCCGAGGGGATCTTGTAGAGCTCGACACCGACCTCCTCCAGCAGATCGACGGCCTCCAGCGAGAACGGCGAGGAGAGAAAACGCACCCCATGCTCGACGCAATGCTGCGCTATCTGCTTCCACTGCAGCAGACTGAAAGCTGTACGACGAAAGTAATCTATGCGTGGCTCGCCTTTGAAGTATGAAGGCATGGGCGCGTCAGCCAATGTTTCTGCTTCGGCAATATGGGTCTGGAACTTGACCACATCCGCACCGCAGGCTGCAGCGGCCTCCACGGCCTTGAGCGCATTGCCGAGAGAGCCATCGTGAACAGAGCCGATCTCGGCAATAATAGTGATCGCTAAGTCATTCATGAGATGATCCTTTTCTTCCTATACTTTCGGTCAGTGCAGCAAAAGCTACTGACCGCGACGAGCAGAATTGCACGCAGTCGATCCACTGGCACTTGTATCCGTCAGAGTTCACACCAACACTCCGCTCAAACCGATTAGGATTCTTGATGGTCTGGAGCTTTCGCGCCTCCTGACCATCACATATAGCGCAACTAAACATATTTTTTACTCTTCAGAAGGGGATTAGCGACTTGGGCTGTCTTACCTTCCAATCGAATTCAAAAATGTTTTCTAACTGCATTAGCTAGACGGGTCGGGAAGGAAGACCAAATCTTCTTAGCTCGAGCGATAGTATAGTTTTTGCTGATAGATTTCTTAATCAGTTGAATTTCTTCGTCAGTATTCAATTTGGCTTTTGATAACATAGATAAGGCAAAGGAATTAAAGCCGAAACTAAAACTGATAACTGCCAGCCGTTGAAGGTCAAGTGGTGACAGTTCATTCCTATCTGGGTCAACACAATATACGGCGTCACCAGCATGAATCAAATTACGGTCCGCGCTGTTGGGCAGGTCTGTTAGTTCCCGGTTATAGGTTGAATGGCCCAGCTCAATGTCCAGAAGGCGGTATCCGTGGTCATTCAAGAGTGTGTGCTGATCACCAAGAACACAGTGTTCCTTGTAGTACGGAAAGGACACAAACTCAGAATATACAAAGAGAATGCGATTTTCGCTCAGGAGTTTGTTAGCGCCTTGCAAACATCGGAGCTCGGCACCCTCCACGTCTAACTTAAGGAAATCGCAAACAGAACCGACTGGCACAGCATCATCCAGAGTCATACAGTCGACTTCGATTTCCATTTGAACAGCAGAATGGAGCTCTCCGAAGCTTTTGAATCTTCTGTCATCAGGATAGTCTAGGTACATATTGTTGACAACCTCAGGAATTGCGTGTCCCATTAGCGTTGCCGCACCCGGGCCAACCGTTACAAAAAACTTACGTCGCCCGCTCTCGCTCCAAATGGCCGCCTGAAAATACTTTTCATCAGAGAACTTAGGGATATGGGCACCAATTTTGTGGGCGTCTGTTGACCCCTTCGTCAGTTTTTCGTGTTCGGATGGATTAGGCTCAAACCCAATCAATGATGCTCTTCTACAGTAAGATGCGGGCAAGAGCTGCATACCGTTACGAGCTCCTACGTCAACAACTAGAGGCATGCTATCTCTTGATTCGATCGGTTTGAAAACCAAATCGGCTACAGTGCGCTCTTTGCCTACCAAGCAGTCCAATGAGTTACGTCTAAGTTCCAAAATAATTTCCTAGGAATAGTAGATTAGATGAATAATGAAAAATCAGAAATATCAAACGTTAAGACACGGGTGACTTGAGTCACGAAAACGAGGTATCGCCTAAATTAAAACGTACGTTTCTATCCCACGTACGCCAAGTAGGATCTCCAAAGCTCACCCAGTTCAGTTCGTCACGCACTGTATCCGTGGGCTACCGACAACCATTGTGATGATATGCCACAAAAGCGGGCGGCGTCCA
>CAYNQW010000264.1:0-2393 GCA_964399415.1 uncultured Hyphomicrobiales bacterium | reverse complement strand
TTTGGGAGTGTCAATTTCGCGGAATGTGTCTTAAGGGGTGCAGTTGACAGTTTTGCTTATACGGAGCGGGGGAGACTGTTTGTGCATCCTGCTTATACGAGGGGTTTGTTATATCTTTATGGCCAGCGATTTTTATGTCGCCGACCAATATCGTGTATGGCCGCTTATTGCAGCTGCAGGTTCTCTGCAGAAGACTTGCCGCGCATGCGATCTTCCACAAGTTCGAAAATGACCTTCGCGCCTTCTTTCAAGCTGTCGAGGCCAGAGCGCTGAACCGCGCTGATATGTACGAACGCATCGTCGCTGCCGTTCTCCAGCTCAATGAAGCCGTAGCCTTTAGTTTCGTTGAACCATTTTACTGTGCCTTTAGTCATAAGAATATCCTTTCAATGACATTTGTGCCCGCCAGGGATTGGCTAGGCCTGTTTGCTGCTGTCAAGCAGCAGATTTTGTGAACTCTCCAATATTGGAAAGCATACGGTTTAAGCCGTCTCGGGCATGTGCCGGGTCGATCTTATGTTGTGGGTGAAAATCTCGTTTTTGAGATGCGCTCCGAACAGGCGTTGTCGCTGCTGTGCGGCTTTCCGACGTGCCGAGTGTTTTTGTGTTGCTCAAATGTATTTAATCTCGCACCAAACAAACAATCGAATGATTTTGGCACGCGGTCTTTCTATTTAATAGGAAGCTCGTATGAAATAGCCGCCATCGTTTCTTTGCTCTTACTGAGCTACTCAAGACAACGATCTGGGGATCACGGACACGAATAGTTTGCCGCTGATTTAGTCATCCAAACGCGACGATTTATTGTCCTACAGGACAACAAGGAGGAAAGCAACAACTGATTTTGATATGGGCGGTATGGGTGGTATGGGCGGCATGATGTAAATCACGACCTACTGGCCCGCAGGTAAACGCTTGCGGTCCAACCTATGTCTTCAACGCACTGACGATTTTGAAGTCAATCCTACTCAGGGACAGACCCAAGTTTTACTAAAAATGTAGGGTCTCCGACTTCGCCGGAATCGCTATCTTCTATCACCATATAGGCGTGGGCACCGATGCAATTTTCCGCGCGAAATTCCCGTTCTGCCCGCTCTTGGGCTTCATGAGGTGTAGAATACTGCAGCTGCTTGTCGATTTGTAGGTTGCCTTGCTGTCCCCGCGCAGTCGTCTTGGCAATGTATGTCTGGCAGACATAGTGAGCCATCGTCCCGGATTCTTCTGTCTCACTCATCGAGCCCTCCAAATCTAAATCATAGGCGTCTTGAGAAAAGTCTCGGACGCCGCCCGTGCCAAGGTGCGCAGCTAAGTTGAGCTGAATACCTCAGACGGACGAAATCCGATACGATCTATCTACTTTATCTTTTTGCGGCCAATGGCCAACGCAGGTTTTCCATCCAAAGAATTGGCGGTCACGGAAACTTTTGGCTTCTCTTGCTTGGGTTTTTTGGCTTCTTTGTTGCCACGCTTGCGGTTGTTGCCTTTGGCCATGAGAGGTCCTTTCAATTGCAGCAATCCTGTGCCGGGATGGCAAAGGTAGTACTGAGCCGTGAACCGAACGCCAAATTCATGACGTGCGGTAATAGATACATCAGTCGCGAGCCTGGATGGCCGCTTCTTCCACAGCCTCGTCCAGCACCTTTTGCTGGCCACGGGATATGGTGGTGACAGGGCTGCTGAACTTAGCATTTGCAGCGGCAAAGTCTATGGCTGTATCGATTTCAGTCCAGTCCAGACCGCTGATATCAAGAGCATGGAACTGCGTACCTTTGTGGACCAATTGCGCGTAAGCTGCCTCGTAATAATTCTGAAGGTTTCCCCGTCTCTCCATCATTTTTGAAAGCTCTGCGAACAGCAGTGCTCCCGTTTCGACGCTAATCTTTTCAATGCCGATAGATTCACCCAAGGCGCGCTTGGGATCGACGGACTTGCCAACCTCAATGACCTGCATCTGATCGTTTACGATGACCTTAACTTCTTCGTCCTCAAGCGGAATGTTGCGGTCGATACACAAGATGCTTGCGTGGCTGGTGTCCAAAAGGCGGCGGAGAATTCTGACATCAAACACAACGTCCGCATCAAATTTCACAAACTCTGCTGTACCAATCGCTTTGGCCGCCAGCATCAGGGAATAGCCTGTGTTCGTTTCGCGGTATCGATCATTGATCACATAGGTGACGCGAATGCCGCGAAATGTATTTTTAACAAATTTCTTAATTTCATCAGCCTGGTGCCCCAGAACCAGAACGAATTGCGACATTCCGCAGCTCAGGCAATTGCGGATCATGCGTTCAAGGATGACAGATCCGCCGACGGATAGAAGGCTTTTTGGATAAGTGTCGGTCAGTGGGCTGAGGCGCGAGCCAATGCCAGCGGCCAAAATAACGGCAAAC
>CAYNQW010000263.1:0-2393 GCA_964399415.1 uncultured Hyphomicrobiales bacterium | reverse complement strand
ATCGCGTAAGCCACTTGGTTAGGCTGCTTCGCGACCAGTCTGCCCCAAATCGCGTAGCGCTTCGGCCAGACGTCCTCACCCTCGTCATAAAAACGGTGACCCTCTTGGTTAACCACGATCGAAAACGGTACACAGTCAACCCGCGTGACGATCCCACCATCATACTCTGGGGCACGTCCGTCTATCGCCACCGCGTGACATTGCGTCGGATCCCCGACTTGATCCGCCCCACCCGCTAAAACACCTTTGAGAACCTCCCCGGTGTTATAGGGTGTACCCCTGATCAGAAAGTTTTTGGCCGCGTCGCCCCAAGCGCTCGCCAGCCAGTCCTTGTCAGCCTCAAACCCACCAGACGCCAAAACGACGCAGCGACCTCGTTTGTAACTTTGAGTTCCGTCTAGATCGACCAGTACCCCATCAAACTCTCGATTACGTATCACCACATCGAGAACGGTCGCTCGATAAAAAATAGCGACACCCAATGACTCAAGCCGGTTGTAGTAAGCATTCACCAAGGCTTTGCCACCGCCCAAGAAAAACGCATTGGTGCGAGAAAGTGACAGGGTCCCGGATAACGACTCCTGAAAGTAGCAGCCCTGTTCGAGCATCCACTCATAACAGGTCTCTGACTCGCGTATCGTGAGCCTCGCCAGTTCTTCGTCGGTATTCCCCTTAGTGACCTTCAGTAGGTCGTCATAAAACTCATCCTCACTATACGAGTCGGTCAAGACGCCCTTGGGAGCAGCATGCTTGCATCGAAAGTTGCGTGTATGACGCGAGTTACCGCCACGATACTCCTTTGGAGCCCGCTCAAAGATTGCGGCCGACGCACCCGCCTCCGCTGCTCGAATAGCAGCGCACAGGGCAGCGTTGCCGCCACCAACCACAATAACGTCATAATCAAATTGCCCTTCACCCACTGAAATTAACGAGGTGTCTGGCGTGATTTCTGGCAACTCAACTTTCATCAACCAGCCTCTGATTAATCTGCCTCAAACGGATTCGTTTTGCGTTAGATAGATGTCTACCCATTACCTTTCTAGCGCCCTCACTGTCATGATTCTTTAGACACTGAATCAACTCTTGATGTTCAATCAACGACTCCTCCGCTCGCTCTGTATTCGCCAGTGTCGTTGGTCCTAATATGGCAAGAGTCTTCTGTATCACCTCGAAAGACATTGTCAGATAACGATTCTTCACAGCGTTAAGTAAGGCTTTATGAAACGCATAATTTAGGCTTGCCATCCGGCTAGGATCTCGCACCGAGCCAGCCATTTGCTCTTGTAGGATTTCAAGCTCCGCAATTTCAATGTCACTAATTTTTTCTGCACATATCTCTACCGCGGCCATCTCTAGGGCTTCGCGTGCTTCATAAAGCTCTAATGTCTCGATGTAGCCTAGCTCTGTGACTTTCATACCAAACCGGGGCTCGGAAACCACTAACCCATCAATTTCAAGACGGCGGAGCGCCTCTCTAGCAGGAGTGCGACTGATCCCAAGCTCGTCGGCCACTCCTTGCTCTGTAACTGACATACCAGACACCAGCTCGCCTCTCTGCATTTTAGAGACAAGATACTCGTAGCAGACCGCGGACTGTGGTTCGTGTTTGCTTTTATTCAATTTCGGACCCATACTACATTGTATACGTATGAATACATGGAAGTCCAACCTTGAAATCCAGACCCGTGCTACAGGTAAAGACCGTCTTAATCTGTCTCGGATTTAGCCTTCTTCTTGAACACTTTGGAGCACCTCTACCTTTTTTATTCGGCTCACTGTTTGGGTGCCTCACTGCCTCAATATTCGGTATTGAGCTGGCCGGAATGCCGCTCGTTTCAAACGTCAGCCGTACCGTTTTGGGCGTCGCGATCGGGACTACATTAACGATGGAAGTAATCACAACCATCCCGAGGTACATTCCTACGCTGCTTATAGTTCCTCCCTATGTTTTTCTGATTTCATGCGCCGGGTATCCGTTTTTCAGGAGGGTCCTCAAGTACGACCGCCCGACCGCCTTCTACTCCTCGATGCCGGGCGGTTTGCAGGATATGGTCGTGTTCGGAATCGAGGCCGGCGGTAATCCGAGGACTCTGTCGCTTGTTCACGCCACCCGCTCCCTCGTTCTTGTCACCATTGCACCGATCGTATTGACACAAATTTTTGAACTAGAGCTTGATAATCCGCTGGGTTCGCCGATCACAGAACTACCCCTGATAGAGAACGTCGGATTGTTTTTAACTGGCATCGCAGGGATGATCCTATTCAGGAAATTAAAACTCTTTGGGGCTGATATTCTTGGTCCGCTTCTTCTCTCGGCACCGCTGGCTATGGTTGGAATCCTGACACATCGGCCGTCAGAGGAAATGATCATCCTGTCACAGTTTTTTATTGGG
>CAYNQW010000262.1:0-2396 GCA_964399415.1 uncultured Hyphomicrobiales bacterium | reverse complement strand
TACTGGGCATGATGACGCTTTTTATTTGCCTTTCAGCTATCAACCAAGTCTACCGGTACTGGCGCGGTGTGGATGGCTTTTGTGAAGGTGATATCTGGCTGATGGGTGCTGTCGGATGTTGGCTCGGCCCCTTTTCCGCTATGTTGGTTTTTCTTATGGCCTGTGTTCTTGGCGCAATCTGGGGATTAACGCGTATTGCCATGGGGCAGGAGCAGATGACATCTGCCCTTCCCTTCGCCCTCTTTATCTCAATCGTGTTTATTTGCTGGCCGATGATCAATCTATTGCTTATTGTATAAGCTGAGGTCTCGGTAATTCTGATGACTTTATCGTTAAACGAGGTCCCGGGTGATGGCTGGCGCAAATCAAAAGCAACAAAATATCGCGACACTGGCCCGCATTAAGTCGCTATGGGAGGAAGCGGAATTTCATGCCGCCTCGCCTGAGCAATCTGTTCCTGACCCTGCCCGCACATCAACCATGAAACGAATTGATGGCCTGATGAAAGAAGCTGAAAAACTTGATCAGGGTAATCCGGCAACAATTGCAAAAGCTGAAGCTCTGCCGACTGAAGACGATATTATTGATGAGCTTGCCGCCCGGGTTGAAACGGCGGCAAATTCGGAAACAGCCGATATTTCAACGGAAGATTTTGCCAGTGTCAAAACCCGGATGGAAGCCGTTTCGCGTCTCCAACCATCCCATCAGGATAATAGTCATGCCCAAAGTCCCGAATATGCTTTCGGGGATGCGTTCTCGACGCTGATCCGTCATGTCGTTCGTCAGTATATCGATGATGAATTCGAAGATGTCATGCGCCAGGCCATCAAGAGTGAGTTAACACGGCAGAACTGGGAAGTTGATGATACCGCGGAGAAACCTTCCCGAAAGAAACGAACAAAATAATTTCGGGGAACATCCGCCCCAACGTCACACCTTTATTGCCCCATATATCATCACCGGATTTTGCCTTATTGCTCTTGTTTCCTGCGGTGGCCCGCAACGTCTGCCCGAAAATGTCAGCCTTGATGAGTCCAGGTCACTTGTTAAGGAGCGCCTGATCGCTCCCCTCATTATTGATACCGGATCAGCGGCAACCCTGCCGGCGCGCAAACCAAGACGTCAATTGCTACAGATACGATATCATCAGGACAGTCTCTATACCCCTGATTTTATCAGCACGCTCCTTCGCCCTACCGATATTCACGGCCTGAAGCAACCTGGTGCTGAGCCGCCGTCTGCAACCGTTCATGACGGGGCAGAAAATGAGAAGATATCACACCTGAACAACGAGATACCCAATACTTCAGTGCTGCCTGCCGATAACGTGACACACAAGACATATTCTAACAGCAGAGAGAATTTCATCATCCGTCAGGTGTTACAACTTGAAAAATATCTTCTCTCCCAGCTCAGATCCGTAGATGACCGTTTCATCACGGCAAACCAGAAGCTGAGCACCTCGATCGAGGCAAGGATGGAAGAGATCGAGCAGAAAACTGATGCTTACGCAAACGAAGTTGAAGCTTCACATGATGCCCTCAGCCAGGAATTGCTCCGGCAGAAAATCCAGATTGAAGATGAAATTAATTCCCTGAAGCAGGATATGACCACCAGCAAGAACTGCCGTCAGCGCCAGCCGGACAACTCGTTTCGTGCCAATAAATACAAAACTGATCTCATCGGTTATATCGTTGATACACCGAGCCAGATCTTCAGCGGATTCATCTCCTCGTGAATCCGTTTCCTGAAACACTGTCCCTTCCCCCCGACATAAAGCAAAAACAAGTTTACCTTTTCAGGGGCCTCAATACCTATAGTCTAAACTGTTTAAAAATTAATCCGAAAGGATAGTCATATCTTTTTGCTTCTCTTGAACAGGACCTGAAACCAGCCATCACTGCGGGTCAGCATAAGCCCGAGAAGGATCACCGTCATGGCGAGCATGGTTTCCGGGCTAATCTGTTCATTGAGGAGCACAAGGCCGATCAGCACCGCAAAAACAGGGATCAGATACCCGACATAAGAAACGAAACTGTACCCTGCCCGTTTAATGAGAAAATACCGCAGATAAAAAGCAAGACCCGACGGAAAGAGACCTAGCCACATGAGGGCGGATATGACGTCTGCGGGAAGTGAGTAGATGAGCGGCAACCCACCCGCCATTGCAAAAGGAAGAGAAAACAAACCGGAAGATAAAAGCACAATCGTGGCAATAACTTCGGCGGAAACATCAACCATCCGCTTTGCCATCAGGCCTCCGATCGCGTAACAGCAGGCAGCGCCCATCGCCGCCAGGGGATAGACAATCCCGACACCGTCAAACCCGGTGATCCCGCCGCGAAGAAGGTAAATGGTTGCGCAAAAACCAAGGCCGATCCCCAGAACCTTGCTCC
>CAYNQW010000261.1:0-2404 GCA_964399415.1 uncultured Hyphomicrobiales bacterium | reverse complement strand
ATCAATCGCATCTCTTCAATCGCATATCTGGCCACTCGCATCTGGCTATGCCAAAGGCGCGCACCCAGCCAGTAAGCCCGGATGCACGCAGTTTTGCTCAGCTATGGTCTGCGACTGGCGGTCTATAGATCAAATGACCGTGACGCCGACAGCATATAGGTTTTCGAATGGATTTCGGCAGAGGCCTGATTTGAATTGGTCCGCGCATGGCTGATATCAAAGCCAAAGCGAATTTTTTCCAGTTCAGGCATAAATTGCCCCCCATCTATCGAATAGCCAAGTGCATAAATTTGGGTTTTGTCACGCCGCCTTTTGCCAACATTGACATATTGCCGTGTATATTTTGAATGGCGATAGGTAGCACTGCCGATAATGCGCTGTTGATGTGGCAACACCACCAAGGCCAATAGCGACGCGCTGTTGGCATGTTTATTCACCCGTCTTTTGCCATTTTCAGCCACCGACCGAATGGCGGTTTTTTGGTCAGAACTGGTGCGGGCATGCGAAAGGCTGCCACGAAGATAGACAGTTTCGTGAACTGGCCCACCAAGCGACAGCCGGCTGGTTTTGGTTTTGGCGTCTGACAGATCTGCCCCGCTACGGTTTCTGTGATCATGTTTGGCATATTCAAACTGATAGGCAAGCCGCATCTGATGGGGAAGCTTTACCGCGGTGCCTGCGCTATATTTGATCATGCTGACATCACTGTTGACATCGGTGTCATTGCGCCGGTTGACCCGGTTCAAATCTGATTTGGCAATGCCTGCCTCGATCATAATGCCAGCAGAAAACTGCTTTTCAATACCGATATTGCCAGCCAGAAATTTTTGATCGGCATTGACCGTATCGGCGGCCTCTTTCAGCTTGCCAGACACGCCAAATTTAGCGGCCAGATCACGGCGTTCATTCAGCATCTGCTTGCCAGAAAATGACACAACCCCTTCAGTCACCCGGTCGCTGACCGGATCAAATTTCTGGTGTAACGGGTCGGGCAACGGCAATTCCACCCCGCCAGCGGTGGTGGTGCCATTTTTCGGCCAGGCATTGACATTGTCAGCATAGCCCATGGCCAGCTTCAGCGTCAGCTTTCCCGAAAATGGATCAGCCCCGCCATCTATTTGCGCCAGCAAGGCGGCGGCCTTTGCCTGATCATCGGTGGATAATTTTAAACTGGACATCAACAATAATTCTTCGCGCACTTCCTCGCCGCGTCCCAAGCCAACAAGAATCTGCGCGCGAAAAAATCGTGCGCTCAAATCACGCGGGGCGGCAATGATCACCTGTTCAATCCGCCGCAGGGCCGCATTGGCTTGGCCATCTGCCAATAATTGCTGGGCGGCGGCGCGGTTGACCTCAATGCTGGATTGATCGCTGCTGCTGGTTTGGGCAAAACTAGGCGCAGATACCACCGCCAGCGACATCAGCAAAAACATAAAAAATGACTTCGCATTTAATTTCTTTACATAGGACATTTTTAAAAGACCCCTAAAAAATAGGTTGGGTAGAAATAGGTTTGGGAACGAGGCAGCGGTATGCCCACCACCTCGCGGTCACTTTGTGAATGGCTTGAAAATTATTATTCCGTTAGCACTGGCATATTGGCCTGAATGATGGCTTTGCCCTCGGCAGATACCTGCTGATACAGCGCATTCGCCGGATTAGAGGCATCAAATTCTTCGCTCGCCACAAGGGCCTTGTCGGCATCTGACAAGCTATCAAACGCCTGCAATGTCTGGCGAATTTGCGCCTCGGAAAACTCGCCCTCGGCTATCAGCGTGGAAATCTCTTGCAAGATATCAAAGTCAAAATATTCGGCATTTGCATTGACAATTTCCAACGCAATATCAAGATCGCTTGCCTGTTCCGGCGAAATCAACCCGTCTTCCAGCGCCGCCTCAATTTCACTTTGGATCATGCTTTGTGTGTCGAAATCCAGCGCGCCCGAGTCAAATACCGATTGTTCCATTTCCAAAATTTCAATATCACTCATGTCACTTAGAACATCAGCAAGTGACGGCACCTCTACATCAGACAATTCGGGCAGGTCGGTTTCGGCAAAACCGGTTTCCGCCGTTGGCAGATTGGCGGCATCGGCGTCTTCATCAGTTACGGTTTGTGCTTGGGCTGAAAACGCCAATGGCACCGCCAGCATGGCGATGGCTATATGTTTTTTATTCATTGTGATCCTCGCTTTGACATAGTTAAGGAACAATTAATGTTCCGGCGAGAATCATCCCTAGTCACGTTAACTTATTGGATCAATATTCATAAAAAACAGATATATAGGCAAAATACACATATAGGGTTTTTACCCGTAGAGCAATTAATTTAATGGTTGTAAATACGGCTGGCACAATTTGATAACTGGCGCGCTTTCCACCCAGATTTACCGCCAATATCGCTT
>CAYNQW010000260.1:0-2406 GCA_964399415.1 uncultured Hyphomicrobiales bacterium | reverse complement strand
TTAATTGGCTGATATGAAGCAATAATTCATTCACAACAATGCGCACATCGCGCCGGACATTCGACACCAACCGAAGCAACGCCAACCCATCCAACCCACCAAGCGGATGGTTTGCCACAATAATCACCCGGCCCTTTACCGGGATATTTTCGATGTCTCTATCGCTGGCCGAATATTCAATTTTGAGATGCCGAAAAACCTGATCGATAAATTGGAAATCCCGCGTCATCGCGTTTTCGATCAAAAACGCATTTATACGGTCTTCGCAGACAAGCTTTTGCAAGGCAAATACAACAGATTGTCTTACCAACGCCGGATAGGCTGATAGCCGCGGCACCTGTTCCAGCAAAACCGCGCCGCAATCAATGGGCTTGTTTTGCCGTATCGATTTCATCACTGCTGTTTGACCGTCCATACCATATAACTAACGCTGTTTTGTTACGGTATTATGACAAGGCACTCATGCCAAAATTTACGCGATAAATGCGGTCGTTTTACTTATGCGGGAAATAAAATCACGCTGTCATCAGGTTCCCATGGCTGATATTTCTGCATAACCGCCGTAAAAGACGCTGATTTTAAAAACATACCAAGCCAGTGGTGCAGATGCGGCCATGGTTGCGAATCAAACCAGCTTTCATCAACACCGCGAAATTGACGCACAAAGGGCAAGGTAGCGGCATCTAAAACACCAAAATCTGCACCGGATAAATAGCCCGTGCCGGTTTCTAGATGCTGGTCAATTTCTGCCAAAAACAGACAGGCATCTTGGCGGCTTTGTTGCCCGACATCTGGTTCAAACCGAATGGCATATTTATAGCGATCAAGCTGTTGTTTAAAAGGCCCATCTAGACGGTCAAGAAAAGCATAACAAAATGCCGGGTCAGCCTGCCAGACACGCAACCAACCTTGCGGGTCGGATTGTTGCAAGGCCCAAATCATGATATCACGGCTTTCATCGATCACATGCCCATCTGGCAGTACCAAGACCGGTACCGTTGCCTTTGGTGACGCGGCAACAAATTCTGCCGGCTTATCGCTTAGCCGGATTTCGCGCAAGTAAACGCGGCATTGGCTGGCATTGATCGCAAGGCGGGCGCGCATGGCATAGGGACAGCGCCTAAAGCTCCACAACACCGGATATGACTGTTGCTGTTTCCCGTTACACATGATGTCAGCCGCGCGATAGATGCGCCACTATTTCGAAACTGACACCTTTTACAAGAAAAGCTTTCGCAAATCCCAACACCAACACGCCGCTTTGTGGGGTAATGCGCAGCATATGAAAATCGGTAAAATCTCTAATCAACTGCATAGTGTTGCCATGCGCCGCGGCAAAATCGTCACAAAGGCCGGAAAAATCTGGATCATCGCGCGGCACTTCGCTAACAGCCCCCGTGCATTTCAGCCGGACCCGCGCCCAGATATTGGCAGTAACGGCTTCATCAAGCGTGATGATAAAGCTGGCACATTTTTGCACCAATAATGCCTGTACATGGCCAGCCAAATGGCTGGTATAAATATACAGACCATCGTCCCTGCGGATAAAGGGGGACACGCCCATTTCGGGAACAGCGCTTTCATCAAGGACCGCGACAGTCAGTGACTTTTGCGCCAACAGGGCATCACGCGCCGCCAATATGGTGGCCTTGGACATACCAGAAGATGTTTCATAATCTGTGATCGCATCCATTGGTACCACCTTGTTAGGCCCCTCATATGAAAAGCTATTTTTGGTGTTTTACAACATCTGATCGTAAACATGAACTGGCAGCTTGATTTTTTGCCGCCGTGCCTTGCCAAAAAGATGGGAATAGGTTTCGATATTTTTTTAGCCCTTTTCTGTCACAAACAAATTTACGGACCCGATGTCAACCACCAGAAAAACCGTCAATGTCGAAATTTATGCCGATATCATCTGCCCGTGGTGTTACATTGGCAAAAAACGGCTTGATGCGGCCTTTGCGGCACGAAGCAATGTGACGCCCCGATATATCTGGCGCGGTTTTTTGCTGAACCCCGGCATGCCAGCCGAGGGCATGGATCGGCAAGCCTATTTACATAATAAGTTTGGCAGTGCCGCCGCCGCTGTTTATGGGCGCATTGCCGCCGCCGGGCTGGACAGCGGCATTGCCTTTAATTTCGACAAAATCACCCGCACGCCAGATAGTCGCGGCGTGCATCATGTGTTGTTATCAGCACAAAATAACGTCGAAATCTTGAGCGAGGCGTTCTATCAAGCCTATTTCATTGACGGCAAGGATATTGGTGACCCGGATATCATCTCTGGCATTATTGACCAGTCTGGTGTCGATATTGATTTGGGCAACGTCCATAGCACCGCAACGCATCGCCAGCTTGAACAAGATTTGTTTATGGCGCGGCAACTTCAGCTTGACGGCGTTC
>CAYNQW010000259.1:0-2416 GCA_964399415.1 uncultured Hyphomicrobiales bacterium | reverse complement strand
TCGTTACGCCGAATTGGTCTATAACGGCTTTTGGTTTGATCCTGAGCGGGAGATGTTGCAAAAAGCCATTGATGCCAGCCAAGGCAATGTCACCGGCACGGTGCGCTTAAAACTGTATAAAGGCAATGTCATCATCACCGGCCGGCAATCGCCGGTATCGCTGTATCATCCAGATTTGGTGACGTTTGAAGATGGCGCTGCCGATTATGATCAGCAGGATGCCCATGGCTTTATCCGCCTCAATGCCCTGCGGCTTCGGGTGCGGCGAATGATGCAACCGGATTAACCGGTTGCATATCCGTGCTTATTGAGGGTTGTTGGCGCAGACCAGATCACTCACACTGCCATCAGTATTGACTTGCTTAAGCACTAATGTTCCCGTTGGCGTCAGGCTATAGCCGCTGTCGCGCAAGCCATTTGGGCAAGCCCGACTATCGACAAAGACATATTCCGCCATGCCGTTGCTGTGTTTGCTAAATTGTTGATACCCTTCAGAATTCAAAGCCAACAACGCGGCGCCTAAAACTAAAATTACCATGGTTATCTCCTTCATGATCACCCTAGACGCAAAGCCCGTCAAAATTGCGCCTAAATCATGGCGGAATCGTGGAAGATGATTTTTTTAATCTGAGGATTTTATGAAGCGGCTCTTTTATGCGCCTTAATCATGACTATATCTTATAGGCCACGTTATGCTATTAATGAGCATTCACGAAATACATATTCAAAGAGGACCAAACCATGGCTTTTGAACTCCCTGATCTTCCCTATGCCTATGATGCGCTTGCCGCCAATGGCATGAGCCAAGAAACCCTAGAATTTCACCACGACCTGCACCACAAAGCCTATGTCGATAATGGCAATAAATTGCTGGATGGTTCAGGCCATGACGGCAAATCGCTTGAAGACATTGTCAAGGCAACCTATAACGCGGGCGCGTTGGTGCAATCTGGACTGTTCAACAACGCTTCCCAGCATTGGAATCACATTCAGTTTTGGGAAATGATGGGTCCTGATGGCCGCGCCATGCCAAGCGAATTGGAAAAAGCCTTGGTGGAAAATTTTGGCTCTGTCGACGCGTTCAAAGATGAATTTTGCGCCGCCGGTGCAGGCCAATTTGGTTCAGGCTGGTGCTGGCTGGTTAAAGACAGCGATGGCAGCCTGAAAGTCACCAAGACGGAAAATGGCGTCAACCCGCTCTGCTTTAATCAGACGGCATTGTTGGGATGCGATGTGTGGGAACATTCCTATTACATTGATTTCCGCAACAAACGCCCTGCCTATCTGACCAATTTCCTCGACAATTTGGTCAATTGGGAAAACGTCGCCTCGCGGATGTAGTCTTCGCTTAACCGCCAAGCCTTGATGGTTTTGCCTTCAGGGCTTGGTGCTTTGGCCGTGCAACCGCCCTTTAACCTTTTAGATTTGTGAGTAATCCTATGCAACTCAAAGACTCTTCTCTTCTCCGCTCCGAAAGTTATGTCAATGGCGAATGGCTGGCCGCTCCCGGTGGCAAGACTTTTCCAATCAACAATCCGGCCACGGGCGAATTGATCATGGCCGTAGCCGATCACGGCGCAGATACCATCAAAAAGGCGATTGACGCCGCCGCCATCGCTCAAAAGGAATGGGCCGGTCGCACCGCCAAAGATCGCGCCATGCTGATGCGGGCTTGGTTCAACCTGATCATGGAAAATCAAGAAGACCTCGCGCAGATTCTTACCGCGGAAATGGGCAAACCTCTGGCCGAAGCGCGCGGTGAGATTGCATATGGCGCGTCTTTCATTGATTGGTTTGGCGAAGAAGGCCGCCGCATTTCTGGCGATATTCTTCAGCCGCATATGACCGATAAGCGGATCATGGTGCTGAAACAGCCGATTGGGGTGTTTGGCGCGATCACGCCTTGGAACTTCCCCAATGCTATGATCACCCGCAAATTAGCGCCCGGCCTTGCGGCAGGATGCGCGGCGGTGCTCAAACCAGCCGAACAAACCCCGCTTTCAGCCTTGGCATTGGCGGTGTTGGCTGAACGTGCTGGCATCCCCAAAGGGGTCATCAATATTGTGAACGGTCTGGACGCTCCCGCCATGGGGCTGGAATTGACCAGCAACCCCACCGTGCGGAAAATCACCTTTACCGGTTCCACGGAAGTAGGCCGCATCTTGATGAAGCAATCGGCGGATACAATCAAAAAAGTCAGTTTTGAATTGGGCGGCAACGCGCCTTTGATCGTTTTTGATGATGCTGATCTCGATGTCGCGGTACGTGAAGCGCTGGCTTCTAAATTCCGCAACGCTGGGCAAACCTGCGTCTGCGCCAACCGCATTTTTGTGCAATCTGGCATATACGATGCTTTCGCCACCGCCTTGACCGCCAAAGTCCAAGAGATGAAAGTCGGCAATGGCGCGGATGATGG
>CAYNQW010000258.1:0-2431 GCA_964399415.1 uncultured Hyphomicrobiales bacterium | reverse complement strand
ATTGCGGCGGGAAACCCGCTATCATTTTAAATTTTTGGAGGAAAGGCTGGCTCCCCGGGACGGATTCGAACCGCCGGCCAAGCGATTAACAGTCGCTTGTCAGTGATCGTAAACTGACGCTGAGGCAAGTGATTAACTGATTAGTTTATCGATGGTTTTTAAAACGTCGAAGCGTCAAATTTCTTCACAAGGTTTTTTGGGCCTTTCAAACTTTCTTTGCTTAAGAACACCTTGCTGAGCTGGTCTGATTAAATCTGTCTTCCTCGTTTGGTAATTTTCATTTTATCAGTCTGATGTGCACAAAGCATATTTACGCCAAAAAAGGTGTGTTTGTACCCATTGCTTTCTAGCCAGTAAGTCAACTTAGCGAGATCGACTTTAATATGTTCGATTAGCATCATTGGTTTAAATTTAGCTATCGTCTTTCTAGCGCCAGCCAATGCGTCAAGCTCCATACCTTCAATGTCAAGCTTGATGAAGTCTAGGCGTTTCAAATTAAGACTGTCGATCGAAACCATGTTGGTCTTGCTTGTGTTTGCTTTTTCGTAACTAACAGATTGACCAATGGATTCATTATGATTGCTAGCGTTCAGTTCGAGGCTTCCAAAACTGGATGCCGTTGTATAATCGAGCATCGGAACCTCAATTGAGCCATCGCGCCTGCCAATTGCTGCGTGAACAGCTGTTGCGTTAAAGCAATTATTAATCGCTAAATTGCCCGCGAGTGCGTAATAAATCCATTTTTGTGCCTCAAATGCAGTGACGTTCCCCCAACCTGACATTGTTCTAGCCCACTCAACGGTGTGAACCCCGATGTTTGCGCCGCAGTCAAGCGCGATCACACCATCTCCGTAAACTTCACGACGTTTCACCAGTAACTCCCTGACAACATTTACTTCAGAAGGGTCAAACGATCCTGTTGAGAGGATTTGATGTCCAACGCCAAATCGTTTTTCGTTTACTGTATGATGATCATGCCTATTTACGATCATAGTTCCGTGGTTCGACGAAGTTATAATGAAAGCTGAGTGGTGAGGTTTTTTCATATGCCAATTTGCCTCTGGCGTCCTGCTGGGCCAAAGACACCTCCTTGAGGTGATGATTTTCTAAACTTTTGGAAACAATATGCTACTCATGATTAGCAATGCAAAAGATATAGTTGAATGGATCTTTTGTTCACTCTGTTTTGCCTTGAATTAAAAAGTTCCAACTATCAGAACCTGTTGGGTGCTTGGGTCATTGAACTATCGTTCAGTAGTCTAATCGCTTGCTCTAATTAGCCCCCAACCAACATAGTCGCTTGCTCTAAACGCACAGTCAAACCCACGTCAAGCGATGAGGGTGACGCCAGTCTAACCGATGATCACGCCCGAAAACAGCGACATCAAGCGATAAAATGGGGATTGCAAGCGTGTCGGAGGATTCTTATATCTAGGTCAAGCGATGACTGGGACTACTAATCGCTTGACGAAACCGAGCCACAAAGGGCAAGCGATTAACAAGGAGGCTGGCTCCCCGGGACGGATTCGAACCGCCGGCCAAGCGATTAACAGTCGCTTGCTCTACCGCTGAGCTACCGGGGAATAGCCTGAACCGTGTTATACATAACAAAATCGCAGATGCAAGCCGGATTTGCAGAAAAGCTACAGGCTTTTCTGAAATGCGATAAGCGCCTTGGCCGCCTTGCGAATTGATGTGTCGTCAAGGGCGCCAACATTGATCACCTTCAGCATGTGATAGTTACGCTGTGATGATGATTTATCATAGGCCGGGTCATAATGATCAATCAGTGTGGCCCGAACAAAGCCGGGCCAATCTGAGGCCGTCACCAATTGCCGCCATTCGTTCACCACCTCGTGCCCCAGACGTGTAACCACCCAATCGAGCAATGGCACCAGCAAATCCGGTTTGGCGATAATGTGATCATAATCACGGCACAGGAATTCTACACGTTCATCCAAACCGGCCTCAACGGCGACTGAATCCGCGCCGCGCATTGCCGCCCACAATGCCGGTGGCACATGGATCTGCCCCACCTTATTGCTTTCCGCCTCAATGAAAACAGGCTTTGCCGGATCGAAATTGCGAAGGCATTCAAACAAATGTGACTCGAAAAGACGTTGCGCTGGTTGTGGCAAATCGGGCTCCGGCCCGAGCAAAGAGCCGCGATGATTGGCAAGCCCCTCAAGATCTATGACCTGCAGGCCGTCAGCTGCTGCTGCGCGCAAAATACGGGTCTTGGCTGTGCCGGTGCGCCCCCTGAGGATGATCAGGCGAAATTGTTCGGGCAGACTCTCCAAACCGACAAGAACGGCCTTCCGATGGGTTTTGTACCCACCTTCAATGACCGCGGTGTGCCAGCCGATGTCACTGAAAATCTGCGCCATTGCCTGACTGCGCTGGCCGCCACGCCAGCAATAGACAAGCGGTT
>CAYNQW010000257.1:0-2447 GCA_964399415.1 uncultured Hyphomicrobiales bacterium | reverse complement strand
AACTGTTTCCCGCAGAACCAATAACATTGCCCGCTTCCCTATAGGAATCGTACTTATCGCGATAACCCTCACGAGCGGTCTCCCAGCCTGCGGCCCAACCAACTGCCCCACCGGCTAGCGATAAGAAATCCAGTTCACCATCTAGGGTTATTCCCCAACCTTCCCAGGCTGCCGAGATATCCCTGTAAAGATCCGCTCGGCTCTGAAGTATTGCATCCGCGTTACTTGGGTCTAATGGATTTGCAACATTGTATTCATCCTCTTCAACTAAGTCGGATATGATACTTGAAAGTATATAGTTCCTACCTTGATCAATTGCTGTCATCCGGTAGTCCCGATAGTAGGCTTCAAAGTTTATATCGTCGTTAAACAAGGTACCCCTCAAACCCAAAGTTGTATCAATTTCGCGGGTAGAACCGCTGTCATTACGAGTACCGTGCCCTACAAATCTATGATAAAGGATCGCGTCTTCACCAAGGGTATTTTGCGACGAGGCTGAACTGAAGAAAAAGCCACCAATTGCGGGAGCAAACCGTCCGCCCGTATCAATGGACACATACCTGTTCTCCGCAAATGCTTCAATGTTATCAGTTAAATCATATTTAGCACTTGTGTATGTCGCTCTTCTTTCAATGCCTGCATTCTGCCAGGAGAAATTTCCATATCCGAACCCACATCCCACACCGGGAACGCCAAAGGGATCGTCAACAACCAGTAAGCCGGGGCCGTCACAGTTGCCTGGATACCCAAGCGCTTGAGAAAAATCTAGGGCAAACAGTGAGTTCCCGCCACCATTGATGCCCTGTACATCAGCTGAACCATCTAGTGGGTTTCCATTAGGCCCAGAGTTACCTTTGACCTGAACATTAGAGTATTCCCTATCCCTGTCAAATACGGGTAATCTCTGATACCACTCGCCCGAAAATATCAGGCTTCCCCTATCGAAGGATGTACCAAAAGAAAAACTGACCGAGTCTGTGTTTGCACTATCTCTGGTTGGCCGCGCACCCCCAAGTGCAACTTCAGCACCAGTCCAGTCATCCTTCATGATGATGTTTATGGCACCACCTATAGCATCTGCACCGTAAACCGCTGAGGCGCTGTCGGTGAGAATTTCGATTCGATCGATAGCGGCTAGCGGCATGGTATTCATATCGACGGCAGAAGAACCTGTCCAAGGGTTGCCCGGCACACGCCTGCCGTTCACAAGCACCGCAGTACGATCTGATCCAATACCCTTCAAGCTAACCAAGGCCACACCTGCAAATGAATTACCAGATTGCTGAGTATATGAACCCAATGTATTGTATGAACTCTCGCGTAATGCGTCTGTAACGCTATCGACCCCGCTAAGCTGAAGATCTTCTATCGCTAGAGATGTGATTGGCCTGGGGGCATCAGAAATTAAGCCCCTTATCCTTGAGCCAGTAACAACTACTTCTTCTGTTACTTGGTCCTGTGCAAGAGTAAGTGATGGAGCAGAAAAACAGGCTCCTGTTGTAAAACCTGCTACAATAAACCCTCGTGCGAACTTATTAAGTTTGATTTTCATTGCAAGCTCCTCCTAAATTTGTATTCTTTATTGAAACCTTACATTACCTTAACAAATACTACTCTTACAGGTACGGAGTTCAACACATTTTGGTGCACATTTTGGTGCACATTTTGGTGCACATTTGCACATTTTTTGAGCATAAATAAACGCTTCAGAAGCTAGGTACTATTTCTTAAACTCTTTAAAAAAAATTGAGCTCTTACAGAAATTAGAATGATCTGTATCTGACTCGTTAAATGTATTGGCGCTCAAAGTCTCTGGATATTTTTGAAAGATGGAGGGCTACTTAGTTTAGTCAGGTTCAAGATCGAACAGCTCTATTGCGTTTTTTCTGCCTATCTGAATCCGCTCTTCATCAGTTATTACCTCGGTGGTATCAAACCATGAAGACGCATCCTCAATTCTTTCGAATGGGTAGTCCGAGCAGAAAAAATTCGATCCTTACCAAGTTCCTCGGGACAGCAACGCAATGTTTAGTCATGGAAGTTGCCTGAAGTCGTCACATAAAAATGCTCCCAAAAGTAATCACCTAGCGGACGTTTACCTCGATAGCCTCGTGGTGAGAACTACATTCGTGCATCTATGCGTCATAGGTTGTAGCGGATGAATTCCACGAGATGGCCAATTATTAATTTTAGGTTTTTGACATCCTCGAATAGCCCAGAGCCACACAAGCGCATTGCATGGGTGCCGGTCTCAACCGTAAAGCCCCAGGGCGAGGATCTCAACTAGGGATGATCTATCATATTTGAGGATTTTGTAGAGTGAAAAACGGCAAATATCACCTGACAGATAAGCAACTGAGAGAGTTACTACTTGTATCCAAGTCTTGGCAAAGGTTTGAAGCTGATTGATCTTTGATAACGATGAAAATGGTTCCCCACCTCTGGTT
>CAYNQW010000256.1:0-2451 GCA_964399415.1 uncultured Hyphomicrobiales bacterium | reverse complement strand
GGCTTGCCATGTCGATAGGATCGCTCCTGACGCTCTTATGCTGGTGATGCCGTCTGATCACTATATTCCAGATCATAACACTTTCGCCGCCATGGTCATGAGGGCAGGAGAACATCTTGAGGCCGGGCAAATTCTTTGCTTTGGCGTCACCCCAGATCGGCCCGAAACAGGTTATGGATACATTAAAATTAAGGGCCAAGGTGAACAGGTGATTATGCCCGTGGCGGCTTTCACGGAAAAACCCGATGAACCGACGGCAGAACAATTCCTTGCCGCCGGCGACTATCTCTGGAACGCTGGAATTTTTATGATGCGGGCAGGAGATTTGCTGACCCTAGCCAAAGCGTTTGAGCCAATTATGCTCGAAAATGTTCGCGCGGCCTATGAACATGCCCAAGAAGATTTGGATTTTTTGAGGCTCGACCCTTCGGCTTGGGAACAAGTGCCTGCGGAAAGTTTTGATTATGCCTTTATGGAACGTGCTCATCAGATTGGCTGCGTCAATTTTGATGGTGATTGGTCTGATCTAGGTGACTGGAACGCGGTGGCAAAGGAACAAAAATCAGACGCGGCGGGCAATCGGCTTCATGGCGATGTGCATCAACTGGATTGCGACAACACCCTGCTCTGGGCTGAGAAATCCGATCAAATACTAACCGGGATTGGATTGAGTCACATTATGGCAGTGGCCATGGGCGATGCCGTCTTAGTGGCAGACCGCAGAAGAGCCCAAGACGTTAAATCCATGGTGGCATTGCTCAAAACAAACAACAACCCTCAAGCCACAACTCGTGAACGCGAAAACCGGCCTTGGGGATGGTTTGAAACCATCGCAAAAGGCGAAACCTTCCACGCTAAAATTCTTCATGTTCATCCAGGCGGCGTACTCTCGCTTCAAAGCCACAAGCATCGTTCTGAGCATTGGGTGGTGGTAAGCGGCGTGGCCACCGTGGTTCGCAATGATGATGAAATTACCTTAAACGCCAATCAGAGTGACTATATTAACGTCGGCGACAAGCATCAATTGAGCAATAAAACTTCAGATAGCCTCAAAATTATTGAAGTTCAAACAGGTGATTATTTTGGTGAGGATGATATCATTCGGTATAATGATATTTATAGAAGATAAACAAAAAATCTGACGTAAGAACAAGGACATTTTTATTTCGATGAAAAAAGCATTAATCACCGGCGTCACCGGCCAAGATGGAGCCTATCTTGCACGACTTCTTTTGGCCAAAGGATATGAAGTGCATGGCATTAAGCGTCGCGCGTCTTCTTTCAACACCAGCCGTGTGGATGATATTTACATTGATCCGCATAATCCAGATCCAAAGTTCTTTTTGCACTATGGGGATTTGACCGATAGCCTGAATGTCCTAAGACTTCTGCAAGACATCAAGCCAGATGAAATCTACAACCTAGCCGCTCAAAGTCATGTGCAGGTGAGTTTTGAAACGCCTGAATATACCGCCAATGTCGATGCCATGGGCACGCTTCGAATGCTCGAGGCGATACGCACCCTGGATTTAGTCGATCACGCGCGCTTCTACCAAGCCTCAACGTCAGAATTATACGGCAAAGTGATGGAAACCCCACAAAGCGAAACCACGCCGTTCTATCCTCGTTCGCCATACGCGGCAGCGAAACTCTACGCCTATTGGATTTGCGTCAATTACCGTGAGGCTTATGGGATGTTTGCCTCGAATGGTATTTTGTTCAACCACGAAAGCCCTATGCGTGGGGAGACTTTCGTGACTCAAAAAATTGCCATGGCGGTGGCCAATATTGAAGTTGGGCGTCAAGACAAACTCTTTCTTGGCAATCTTGATGCGAAACGAGACTGGGGTCATGCCAAAGAATATGTCGAAGGCATGTGGCGGATCTTGCAACATCAAACAAGCGATGATTTTGTGCTGGCAACCGGACGCACCGAAACCGTTCGCCGTTTCGTTGAATTGGCCTTTGCCGAAGTTGGACGCGCCATCGCATGGGAAGGGCATGGCGTTGAAGAAATTGGCCGCGACACCAAAACAGGCGATGTGTTGGTCCAAATTGACCCTAAATATTTCCGCCCCACTGAAGTTGATTTTCTCATTGGCAATCCTGCAAAAGCCAAAGAATTATTAGGTTGGGAAGCCAAAATTGGCCTAGAAGATTTGGTTAGTGAAATGGTCAGCGTTGCCCTTCATAACGCTAAGCAACCAAAGCCTAATCTCAAAATTGCAGAATTCTAATGTACGCAATTGATGGCAAACGCATCTGGGTGGCGGGACATAATGGCATGGTTGGTCGTGCTGTGGTGCGAGCCTTGGAGCAACGCGACTGTACAATTCTGACGGCAGATCGACAATCCGTTGACTTGACCCGCCAAGATCAGGTTGAGGCATGGATGGCCACATCAAAACCTGATGCGGTGATTGTATGCGCCGCTAAAGTTGGCGGCATCCA
>CAYNQW010000255.1:0-2451 GCA_964399415.1 uncultured Hyphomicrobiales bacterium | reverse complement strand
ACTTTTCCACCGTCATCTGCCACCTGGACGGCCAACGTATAAGCCGTCTTCTCTTCGAAATTAGGCTGTTCCTTAAAAGTAAGAGACGCCTCTGAGGAATCAGTCGCATTCCCGAGTGTGAATGATGCGTAGTCAGTCCCTTCGACCTGCAGAATTTTCCAGTCAGCCGTCGTGTCGTTGGAATCCACAAAATTTAACAAGATCGGATCCACGGTATCAGTCGAACCCTCAGGAATCTCGTTCACCACCAGCTTGGTCGGCGTCGCTTCTGCGGCAGCCTTGAAGCTGATTGAGCTGGCGGGCGTGTTCAGCGCAACGTCCGCGAGATCAAGCGCGTTGAGCGTGGTGGTGGCCTGAAGCGCGGTGTCCTGCCCGAGTGCCGTTTCGATCGTGTTCTCCAGTACACCGGCCGACGTCAGCCACCCCCTCGCAGTCGTCGGGAAATAGCTCTCTGATCCGGCTGACCCTTGGTCCACTTGCCCGATCTCGGTGAGCAGTGTCGTGATTTTCGTTTGCAAGACCGCCTGAACACCGCCATCAAATGCCGTGGATATGGTGCCTGTCAAATCATTTGCCGCAAGCTCACTCAACGCCTCACGGACGACCCCAGAAACGTCAGACCGCAGGTCAAGAGAGCTTGTATTCGCAAGATCCACAAACGTCTGCTTAGTCAGGGTATAAATTTTGGTCCCCTCGGGGTCAGGAACGTCCGCCCCATTAATAATCCCACGAAACGCACTGGCGAGCGCATTCAATTGCTCAGACACTTGGACATAGGCCAGCTCTGCGGCCCCAAGCTCGAAGTCGGAGGTCGGGTTATACGCACCGACATCCCCGATGGTCGAGGATACAGAGTCACTGAACCCAAACTGGGTCTTGATGCCATCAGAATCTAGACCTGTCCAGGCCATCACGGTCGTGATTGGTGAGACCACCGTATCTCCGGCCGTTGCCAAAAATTTGCCCTTCATGACAGCACCAGAAACTTCGTCGATCGAGACCTTGTTTGAGAAATCCACCACAAACCGAGGGTCGGTCGCCGTCGTGTCAATTGAGAAAGAACCATCCGCTGCAGTCAATGACGACTCGTCAGCGGAGTCTTTGATCCCGTTACCGTTCTTATCCACAAAAACAATCGCACCCGACACTGGGATTCCTGTGTTTCCGTTCACGGTCTGGATGGAAACGTCTTCTGTCACGTTAGACACAGTAATTGTGAAGTTCTCAACACTGGTCTTGCCGCCCGAGTCTTGCACGACAATTCCAATGGAGTAACTTGATTGTGTCTCGTAATCTGCGGCTTCTTTGAGCAACAGACGGACCTCGTCTCCTGATGTATCGATGGTAAACTTATCGGCATCGTCACCAACCAACTCGTAGACAAACGCCTCGCCGTCTGGTTGGTCGCTATCTGTAACCGTGATAACGCCCACAAGCAGGTTGGCACTCTCTTCCGTAACCCGCAGCGTACCCGACAGCTCGATTGCGGTGGGCGCGCTGTTCAGAGCGGCCGCCTGGACAACAGACAGATCACTCCAAGTAATACCTGCGTCGGATCCCGCCGCACCAGCGGCCTTCACCTGGGTTTTCAAAACCTGGACGTTACCAAAGGCATTCTTCAAGGCTACATCATCAAGGCTCCCACCGTTTGCGATCGCATCGTCGACTGCAGCCTTCATAACTGAGTTCACGTTCTTGACCGCGTCCAAAGCAGACTCGATTACGTTGTCAAACTTCGTTAGGTCGGCCGCGTCCACACCCGCATCGACCATCGCAGTTCTGGCACCATCTCGAATCAGGTCAAGATCCGCGTCTTCGACAAAACTGACAGTCGTGCCAGCAGTACTCTTATCTCCCACCACAGAAACAAGCCCTGAAAGCGCCTGATCAAAAGAATCGCTTGCAGACACCCCCGCACCTTCGGCTGCTGCGGCTATTGTCCGAATGGTTGCCACGACCTGCTGGGCAATGCTCTCGACGGCGAGGGCGTCAGCAGAGTCGACTCCGTCCGCAAACGGGTTGAAACTCAGCGGGTCAACGCCGTCGGGGATCCCCATCACGGCGCTGATTGCATCAGCATCAAGACCACTGGCCTGGACGAGTGTGGTAATCGGCGTCACGACGGTTGCATTACTCGGAGCGGACAGCTTGACGTTATCCATGACGGATCCGGATGACGCGTCCAACGTGGTGGAGTCTGTCGTGACTCTGATCACATAGGTCTCTTCGGTCGGCGTCAGGCTAAAAACGCCATCGCTGTCCGTACGGATCGAGGGCTCCTCGGCCGAATCGAAAACTCCATCATTATCGTAATCAAGAAAGACAAGCGCATTATCCAAGGGACCCTTGCTAACCGCACCCGTCACAGAGGACGAGCTGGTCGACGGGATCACATTAGCAACACCCCCGCAGCCCACTAGACTCAGAGGCACAAGTCCGACAAGAGGACCC
>CAYNQW010000254.1:0-2458 GCA_964399415.1 uncultured Hyphomicrobiales bacterium | reverse complement strand
TCCCAAGTGAAATTGATGGGCTTTGCGCGGTCAATCAACCCGCCTTGATCGAGACGCCGGGCGGTCATTGGTCAGCCTCCATCGCTTTTGCCATGCCCGGATGAGCCGGACGGATGGAATAAATCTCATGGGTCATGGTATCACGCTCAATCACAAGCCACATCCGGCAACCTTGAACATGATGCCAAGTTTCTGACTGGCGGCCGCAAATGTTCTCGCGCAGAAACACCGCGTCATGCCAATCTTTCACCGGCGCATCAAGCGGCGGGTATTCGATAGACGCATCACCGCCATAACTAAATTCGCTATGGTCGCGCAACCCGCAGAAAGGACAATCAATTCGTATCATTTCTTTTGCTCCTAACCATGCAATTTCGGATCAGGGCCGGCGCCCCGTTCATCAATTTGGATGCCGCGTTCAAACCGCCCCAAATCATGGTTTTTAATCACATCGAGCGGCCGATCATTGGCGATCAGATCCGCAAAATACCAACCCGAAGCCGGGCTGGCCTTAAAGCCCCCGTAATTCCAACCGGCGTTCAGATAAAGATTGCTCAACGGCGTTTTGCAAATGAAGAACGAGCCGTCCATCGACATATCCATCACCCCTGACCAATGGCGAAGCAATTTCACCCGCCCAAGACACGGCAAGACAGACATCGCCGCTTCCGCCACGTCTTGGACGATGGGCAAATTGCCGCGTTGAGCATAGGATTTGTACCAATCCAGATCGCCGCCAAACACCATGCCGCCTTTATCGGATTGCGAAATATAGAAATGCGCGCCGCCGATGCCAAAAACCACCACCTGATCCAATAACGGTTTCAGCGGCTCTGACACAAAGGCCTGCAATTTATGGGATTCGATGGGCAGGCGGCCTAATTCCGCCATGCCCCATAACCGTGACGTATTGCCCGCCACCGCAAAGCCAACTTTGCCAGCGGTGATGGTGCCGCGCGTGGTTTCCAACGCGGTGACTTTCTTGCCTTTTCGTTGCACCGAGGTGACTTCACAATTTTGCAAAATATCAACCCCCAATTGATCCGCACCACGCGCGTATCCCCAAGCCACAGCATCATGGCGAGCCGTGCCCGCACGCTTATGCACCGCCGCGCCCACAATTGGAAACCGCGCGTCGGGATGATAATTCAAATGAGGAACAACGCGCTTGAGTTTTGGCAAATCCCATAATTCTGTATCGGGAGTGCCAGTTTTACGCATGATGTTATAATTCCGCGCCGCCGCATCGACCGCGCTAGGGGTATGCAAAAGGGTGATATGCGAACGTTGGCTGAACATCACGTTATAATTCAAATCATGGCTTAAGTTTTCCCAGAGCCGAAGCGAATGTTCATAAAATTGGCGGTTGCCGGGGAGCGCGTAATTGGATCGCACAATCGTGGTGTTGCGGCCGCCATTGCCACCGCCCAACCAGCCTTTTTCCAAAACAGCGATATTCTTTAAGCCGTGATTTTTCGCCAAGTAATACGCGGTTGACAAGCCATGCAAGCCGCCGCCAACGATGATAATATCATAATGGGATTTGGGTTCAGGATCACGCCATTGCCGCGTCCAGCCGCGCTGACCTGAAAACGCGTTTTTGATAACGCTCCATGTGGAAAATCGGGTCATGATAAGGCTATCCTTTAGAACAATCTGGATGATGATTGAATGTCATGATGATCACTTTGCAGATGATGACGATATTGAGGGTTTAAGGAACTTCTATTTGGGCAACAACGACTGGCCCGGCTGTTGAAAAATACGACCGAACCCTTTGAGGGTATCTTGGACGCCCGCCCGACGCAAGCAACTCCAAAACTGCGCTTGGTTGGAAGTGACCACAGGCTTGCCCGTGATTTGCTCAATTTCTTCCGCCACTTCCAAAGAACGAATACCGCCGCAAGACAAAAAGATAGCATCCGCGTCAGGGCGATCAATTTCAAGGGCAAATTCCTTCCAATAAGAAGGCGTCACCCGGCCAAATTCGATCCCCGTGGTTAAATTCAACCCTTGGATATCCAGCACCTCAAACCCTTTTCTGAGCAAAAATTCAGCCTCATTGGTGTTGATTTCATCCAGATAAGGCGTGCCAACCACAATCTTTTTCGCCCCTAATTCCCGCAACGCGTCCACCACGCCGGTCACCAAGCACATGGGTTGTGCCCAAGGCGCACCTTTTCGGATTTCATCAAAGATACGATCTTCACCAATGACAATCGAACCGCTGGTGCAACTGTAACTCACCACGTCAGGTTTGGTGTCAGGCTGTATCCGAGACGCGGCTTCAGCCATGTGTTCAATATGCCGCGATAAGGTTTCATTGGTGGTGTAGTCGTCGGTTTTCAGCCGCGTGATATGCACCCCAACGCCTTCCGGCGCCATGTCGTTAAAATCAGCCTCAGCGGCAAGATCGGTCGACATCAGGATAAAGCCTAATTTCGCGCGATGATGACGG
>CAYNQW010000253.1:0-2466 GCA_964399415.1 uncultured Hyphomicrobiales bacterium | reverse complement strand
CGGTATCCCCGCTATCCACAGCAGCAAAGGCAAGGCTAGGCGCGCATAACGCAATGGCAAGTGAAAGCAACCATCGAAAGGAAGAAAGGGATAGCATGGAACATCTCCAGATGAAGATCGTCATCTTCAGGTGATCAATAGATATGGGCGCAAGTAAATTGCGTTCGGATAAACTGTTGAATTAGAGCCTAGTCTATAGCAATCAAGTTCAGTGATATCGAGACGCCCGTGCTGGTATTGTGCAAAACCAACCCCCCGCTTGGCGGTGAAATGCCTGTGGCGGCGCGGATCACCACTTGATGCGTGACCATGATCACCAAATCATCCGCGCTAAGGGACGCTGTTTTGGCGGTGAGCATGGCCAGTGTTGCCTCTTGATCCGCGTAACCTTGAAAAAATGAATTTAGCCCTGCGAAGGCTTCCACCGGACCAAGAGCCATTTCTGCCGCGGTATCAAGGCAACGGCACCATTGGCTGGACAACACCGCCGTCAAAGGCCGCTTTGCCGCGGCGATGGCTGTTTTGATCTCGCGACCCAACGCTTGCGCTTGACGGATGCCGACATCGTTCAAGTTCCGCTGGGTGGAACAATCCGTCACATCAAACGCCGATGGGTCGCCATAACCGGGCGCCAAAGCATGGCGAATAAATATGATATTGATGCCATCGTCACCCAGAGATTGGGCAAGGTTTTGGGTGAGTTCTGCCGTGGCGGATGAGGTGTCGGCACCGGCTTTCACCCAAGGCGTGACCATGGTGATGATGCTGATCACCAATACCCTAAGGATGGATCGGCGCGAGGGCATGATTATTTATTCTCCGCCATCATGGAAAGCATTTCGAACATCACCGCCGCCGCCACCATCGCGGTCATTTGATTGGGGTAATCTTTGGTTGGCATCAGGCAAACAACATCGCCGCCGATAATGTTCATGCCGCGCACAGCGTGCAACAGCGCGCGCGCTTCGTCGATGCTAAACCCGCATACCCCAGGCTCTAGGTTAGAGACGCCCGGGGCAATGGTCGGGTCAAGGCAATCCAAATCAAAAGTAATATAAACAGGACGACCAGCCAGCACGTCTTTGATCTGGGCAATGACATCCGCCGCGCCCCGTTGCCGATATTCCGCCATGGTGACGACGTTATAGCCATAATCATAGGAGGGCTGCAGCCAATCAAGGGTTCGCGGATGGCCGCGCAGGCCAATTTGCATCGAATGGGATGGGTCAACTTGCCCTTGATCGGCCAAATACGCACCCCAATGAGCGGCTGATTTTTCCGCACCAAGGAAGTGATCAACTTTGGTGAAAACATCGGTATGAGCATCGAGATGCAAGAAGCAAATCGGCTCACCATTGGTAAGGGCGCCGCCGCCAAGGGCTTGCACAATCCCGCCGGTGATCGAATGATCGCCGCCAATCGAAACAGGGCGCACCCCGGCTTCGTCAATGCGTTTGTAAAATGCGGTGATGCGTTCGATGCAATCTTCATTGTCGTTGGCACGCGGAAAAGGCACATCTCCAGCGTCGATAATGGAGGCGGTTGTCCAAGGGTCGAGGCCAAATTCACCATGCACCCGGCGTTGCACTGAAGCAATGTTTCGCACCGCCCGAGGCCCGAGATGCTGGTCGCGCTCGGTGGTGCCATTTCCTGTCGAATGCGGCACGCCAACCAAGGCGATATCTGCCGTTGGGAAATCCTTGGAAAAGGGATCTATATGCGGGCAACGAAAGAGCGTTGGTATTCCCCACCAATAAAGATTGTTCATCATGCTGGCATCATGTTCTTGCGCCATGGCGGCCTCCCTTTTCATTATGTGTGGCACTGGTCTTGTGCGGTGTTAAGCGATGCTATCATGACACGTCTTTAGGGGAAATCCAGCGATGAAAATCGAAGTTTCAAAAACGCCCTCCAAAATAACAACGGCTCAAAGCGTTGGCGTTAAAAAGGATATTCAGGCTAGGGGCTTTCGTTTATCGTTCTTCAAGGCCAATTGGCCTGATCATCACGTTTGACCATAGCGGTTGAAAGGAACAGGATTGATGAACCCGCCCCATCGCTTTGATGGCCGTATTCGCGCTTTTGCCCCTGATGATGCTGAAGCGGCGGCGCGCATCTATGGGCATTATGTTTTGAACGGCACGGCGACCTTTGAAGAATCCCCGCCATCCCCCGCGGCGATGCTGGAGCGGTTTACGGCGCTTACCGAAGCAGGGTTTCCAGTCTTGGTGGCTTGCGGTGAGGATGATCAGGTTTTGGGCTATGCCTATGCAGGGCCATATAACACCCGTTCGGCCTATCGGTTTACGGTTGAAAATTCAATTTATCTTGATCACGAGCATCAGCACAAAGGCATAGGCCGGGCGCTGTTACTGGCATTGATCACCGCTTGCCGCGACAAAGGCTATCAACAAATCATGGCGGTGATCGGCGATTCCAATAACGAAGGGTCGATCCATTTGCACC
>CAYNQW010000252.1:0-2498 GCA_964399415.1 uncultured Hyphomicrobiales bacterium | reverse complement strand
TAGCAGCAGCCACCTGTCCTGAACCTCCAGCAGGGCCGTAAGGTACAATCATTGTAAGTGCTCGCTCTGGAAAACCACCTGGTTTGTCAAATGATGCTTCAGTTCGCTTACACTCAAACGCAGAGGCTGAACCGCTCGCTAAAATAACGGCTGTCAAAGCCACTGTTCCTAGTAATTTTTTCACTGTTTCCTCCATGATATTCGTGTCGTATTATTATACTGTGCCTATGTTGCAGACAAAGTATAGCCGTAACCTCAAAAAACAAAATCATCAAAGGCTTGACTATATTATCAAATTTAACGTTATTCGTTAAATTTTGGTCTGTCTAGTCTTTGATAGAATTCAAGTTTCTCAATTTGCTTTTTTTTATGAATTTTATTGAGTTAAAATTAAAAACGATGTTGAAATGAAAATCTGGCAATCGACCGCAATCAACAAAGAGCCTTTTCAATCTGACGGTTGAGCAAAGCGCGCGGCGATAAAGCGGTGGAGATGTTCAGCCACAATTTCCCCGGCTTCCAGCAATAACGAATGCTTATAATGAGGCAAGATCACCAGTTCTGCATCCGGCATGGCGGCGGCGATTTGGTCATTCAGCCGAGGGTTACAGCCGCCGTCATTTTCCCCCGTCAGCACCAAGGATGGCGCTGTAATTTCATGAAGCCATGGCGCCATTTCCGTGCCAGCGTAAATCCGAAAAACATTGAGAAAAACATCCGCATTGGTGGCGACCACCTGATTCAGCCTTCGGCGCACCACGTCACCATGCTCGGCAATAAACCCATCGGTAAACCAGCGGTCGGTCAAGGTTTCCAGCACATTGGGAATCCCCTGCTCCTCCATCGCCTTCACCACCGCCCAGACTTTTTGGCTGTCGTCTTCTGAACGAAATGCCGCGGTGGATAAAAGCCCCAATGACAACACCCGCTCAGGATAGCGTTTGGCATAGGCTGGACCAATCATCCCCCCGAGCGAATGCCCCGCGAAATGCGCTTGAGCAAAGCCCGTTTGCTCTTGCAGATGCGCTAGGTCAGCCACAAGGTCATCAAGATCAAAACTCGCATCCGGCAAGGGCGATGCCCCGTGGCCACGCAGATCATAGGTGATCACTGTATAATGAGGCGTCAAGATCGGCAGTAATTTTGGCCAAGTGTTCCGCGCCGCGCCAATCCCATGGATCAGGAAAAGCGGTGGGCCATTGCCCTCAATCGAATACGCGCAAGGAATGGCTTGGGTCATGATGGTTTTCGCTCAGCAAACGGAATGCCTCCCCGCCCCCAATCGTCTTTTGACACATCGGTCAGAACCACATGCACCGCCTCAGGGTCTGCTCCGGTGGCGCGGCAATACCCATCGGTCACTTCTTTGATGATGCGGCTTTTCATTTCAACATCACGGCCTTCAAACATTTCAACACGAATAATGGGCATTTTTCCTCCTGAACAAAATTTAGCGTTGCTCGACGATTTGGTTACGCCACCATCGGCGGCTGTTTTGCAAAATGCGGCATCACCTCTTCCGCAAAGCATTGAATGGCTTCCAGCGTTTCGTTGGCGGATAGACCAAAGTTAGGATTGAGGATGACGCGATCGATACCCAATTCAGCATAGGGCGCCAATTTATCAATCATTTCCGAAGGCGTGCCAATCAACAGGCTTTCGCCCAATTCTCCAATGGGCGTTTGGCATTCCAGCGGCCTCACCATGCCGTGATCCACCAAACCTGGGCCGGTAAAGACATTATCAAATCGGCCATAATACGCATGGGCGGCGGCAATTTTCTGGGATTTTTCTGCTTCATTTTTCGCCATATGCGCCACCCGCGACAGGGTGAGGGTCACGTCACCTTCCGCCTCCATTTCGTCTTTCGCGCGATTGAAGGCCGAAACCTGATCAAGCAGCAATTGGTGATTGCCTGATAATGGCGTTGTCTGGATATGAAAACCTCGCTTCGTGCAATGGTAAATGCCGTCAGGGTTCATCACCGCCATCATCATCGGCGGCCCCCCTGGGCGAATGGGCCTTGGCATAATCGTCAGGGGATCAAACTGATAATACTTGCCATCCCATGAGACTTCTTCTTGGCTCAACAACGCTTGCAAGACATCCAGCGATTCATTGAAACGCGCTTGGGTTTCATCCATCGGCACGCCCATCCGTTCCATTTCATAGGCAAATGCACCGCGCCCAACCCCGAGCAGCAAACGGCCATCGGTAAAAATATCCGCCACCACCACTTCCCCAGCATAGACCCGCATATCATGGAGCGGCAGAACAACGATGGAGGTCATGATTTTCACCCGCGAGGTCATGCTGGCAATCTTTACCGCAAATTGCAAAGGAGCAGGCATCATCAAGCAATTCATCAAGTGATGTTCGGTGATCGAAACCGCGTCAAACCCTAAGCGATCCGCAAGCACCGCCTGATCCAGCATATCGCCATAGACACGATCCCCACCATATCCCTTATCGGGATAATCCGCAGAAAGTTGTATGCT
>CAYNQW010000251.1:0-2510 GCA_964399415.1 uncultured Hyphomicrobiales bacterium | reverse complement strand
GGCTCAGCCATACCATCAGTCACACGCAGACGTGTACCTGTTACCTGGATTTCTTCGAGTTCTTGTGCAAGAAGTGCAGGACTGGCTGAAACTGCTGTAGCAACTGCCACGGCCAGCGCACTCCGCCTGATAAGATGATTTCTTACCATCGGATTTCTTCCCTCATTTTAATTTTTGCGTTGTAAATCAAACACCGGTATCTCGGGGTCTACCCGATGATCCGGTTAATGTTCGAAAGCGTTTACGGTCAGTAAGTAAAGAGTCTTGAACCCCTTCCGGACAGTATTTTTGCCGGAAATTAGTCTCTTTTCTGAACTAACGTGCAAATTTGTAGCACGGTTATTCCCAATTTGTCGAGATTTTTTTCGCCGCCCGGGACAATTAATGACATCCCGCAGATGCCCCCCAGCCCGCATTCTGCCTGCCTTTATCGCAAGCAACGGCCCTCGACTGCGACAGTGATGCCGCTCTGAGACTATAAAAAAAGGGCCAACCTGTGGCCAGCCCTTTTTCAAACCAGCCGCTATAGCGGCGGCGTCTTACTCAAATGCGCGTGTCGCTGCCTGCTCAAGGGCATCAGTGCGCCCGAGGTCCGGATACATCGCCAGCATTTTTTCCTGCAGCTGCTGTGGATTGTCTGACAGCATTCTGGCCATCCGGAAAGCCCCGATGTATTCACGGACAAAATCAAGCACATCCGCTTCGCTGGTGGTGCCCTTGGCCTGGTGACCGGCAATCACATAATCCGGGTCCAGCGCCGCAATTCGATCCAGGGTTTCATACAGCGGACCGGTGTCTGCCGGTGGCCGCAAGTGGGAATTGAAAATGATGTCGCCCGTGACAACAGCCTTGATGGCCGGGATATGGACGAAGGAATTACCCGGCCCATCGAGACCTACCTGGTCACGGGTAATGGGCATGTCGTAGCCTTCCAGGTGCAGGGTCGGTGGATTGGGCAGCGGTCCAGGCAGGACCGGCTCGGGTCCGGGCAACACATCTTCACCATAGGTCTGCACCCAGAAATTACGACGGTTTGGCCAGCCTGTAATCATGCGCTCACGCACTTCGGGCAGGGCTACGTAACGCGCATTCGGGAAGGCGTCCAGAATGGCCGGCACTCCCAGGAAATGGTCCGGGTGAGCATGGGTGGTATAGATTGTTGTCAGGGTCCGACCGGTCGCCTTGATCATGGCGACCACCTCTTCTGCCTGCGGCAGCAGGAACTGCGGGTCAATCAGGATGAGGTCGCTGTTGCCGTAAATCAGGGTTGATGTCACCGAATAACCCGGTACATCGGAAGTAAACACTTCCATATGCAACGGCCCGTTTTCTATTTTTTCCACACTGTTGGCATCAGCGGCATAACCGGTGGCAGACAACAGCAGGGACAATACAAATATCATTGTTTTTTTCATAGCAGATCCCGTGATGGTTTTCTTTGGTCGTTTTAGGTGTTGGTTAAATATGATGGTTAAAAGTATTCAGTAGCAACAGGCTGTCAGTGAGCTGATTACAGCGCCCTGACTCTCAACCGGGCAGACTGTATGAGAATGATCTTGCCATCCTGCAGCTGGTAATGCACAAAGGAATTCACCTGACGCCTCCCTTTTTTCATCTCTCCAGCAAACGGATGAGACCAGTCGGTGTGAACCTCAAAAAGAGTCTGCAACTCGACAAACATCCTGTCTTCGTCAGCCAGAAAGGCCTGTACATCGATAGTCTGTTTGGCTTGATCATGAAAGTCCTGGTAAAACGCCAGGATCGCCTCAATGCCTTCAAGTTTCAGGTCACCGCGTTCCATCACCACATCCGGGTGGTAGTAACGGGCATACAGGTCTGAATCCCCGGCATTGAAAATGCGAATGTAATTTTCAAACATGTCGCGGCTGAACGCGGACTCCTGTGCCAGGGTCGATGCAGCAAAGCACAACAAAGGCACCAGCAGGGCAGTGAATCGAAAGTATCGGGTCATGATATGTAAGCGGTCACAGCCTGTTGCGACCTGCCTATTTTTAGTCTTTTTAAAAGACTATCTTTTTTAAGGTTGGCAACCAAGCTAATTCCGTCATCAATTATGAAACGAATATGAAACTTGCCATGACCTGTTCAGGGTAACTGGCAACCTGTGAAAACAGGGCGAAAACGCATAAAAGTGCAAAGAAATGACAAGTGCCTCGGCTTATATTGACTTCATAATACCCCGGCGCTATAAGTCTTTTTTAAAGACTAATCAAATGTTTACCTTACATTTTTCGGTCTTTCACGCGATACTCAAGTAACCTTGGTATGCCGATGGACACCGTGCTGGAAAGCACTAGCGGTTATCGGAACGTCGACAGCGTTTTGACCAGGTCATAAAAAGACTGTTTAAAAACAGTACAGCCGGCAAGAACCGTTAACTGACAAGTTGGGGATAATTTCACACCTGCAATGAAATCTGTATTTCACCAGTTACTCGCAACTGCTGTTGCCGGGGCGACCCTGACTCTGGTGGCTGCCAGTGCCCACGC
>CAYNQW010000250.1:0-2513 GCA_964399415.1 uncultured Hyphomicrobiales bacterium | reverse complement strand
AGTTGACAGCATCGGCACACTGACCAATCCTGTTCAATAACGCCTTGATATTAAATGTTTTTTATGCGCCTAAGGCTGCTTTGGCTTTCATTAAGCCTAACCAAATAATGACTAAACTTTTTGAGGTGAAGTAACTTCGTATTTGCGGTGATGGTGATTATGGCTGAAAATGACAATCCATTTGAAACTATGAGTCACATTAGATCATAGATAAAGCCAGATCACATACCCGGCATAACCCAATACCATCAGACTGCCGATGCGGCGGCCAATCCGAATGCCCAGCACGATCAGCAAAGCCAAGAGAAGCGTCGCGGCCAGCATCACCCAAATATCAAAAGCCATCATTTGCGGCGATACCGGAATAGGCTGAATCAACGCGGTCACCCCAAGAATGGCCAGCACGTTAAAAATACTGCTGCCGATGATATTGCCCAGCACCATCTCGGTTTGTTTTTGCAAGGATGAGATGAGTGCGGTGGCCAATTCCGGCAAGGATGACCCTACCGCCACCACGGTCAAGCCAATGATGGCTTCTGAAATTCCAAAGCGGCGCGCGACACCAATCACCCCATCAACCAGCAATGTCGCGCCGCCGGTGAGCGTGGCGATCCCCAAGGCAAGCAACAAAAACATCATGCCCGTGGAATAGGTTGGGGTGGAATGGTCTGGATGGTTTTCGCTGTCATCGCTCGCCTGAAAAGACCAGAAAATATAACCGCTTAAAATCACCAAAAAGATCAGGCCAGTCATCATATCCAAGGTTTCAAACCACATCATGGCAGCCAATAGGAAACTTGATAGGATAATCATCACCACATCACGGTGGACAGACGCATAAGGGATATTGAGGGGGCACAAAAACCCAGCCATGCCAGCGATCAGGAAAACATTAGCTGTGTTGCTGCCGATAACATTGCCGAGCGCAATATCGGGCGCTCCTTTGAGCGCGGCGCTGATCGAGGCGGATAATTCAGGCGTTGATGTGCCGAAACCAATCACCACCGCGCCAATCAATAGATTGGATAATTGAAACCGCTTGGCGAGCGCGATGCTGCCGCGCAACAAAAACTCACCACCTAAAAACAGCAGCACAAATCCGACGATGATCAAAGAGATGTCTATCATGAGGTCATGATCAAGCGGGTGACCAGCCGGCTAAAGTTGCAGAGGAATTTGGTCAAAAATCATCCTATGAGTAAATCCTTCGGGGGATGTTTTCAAGCCTTGTTTGGTGGCCTTTTGTCACGGGATAAGGTTTTTATTGGCTGTGGGGTTCTTGGCTTTGGATTTCTTCACGAACATCAATCACCACTTTATGCCCAGTGGCGCGGGCAATGCCATCGGCTATACGGGCGGCGATCACGTCCAGATCAGGATTGGGCGCGGTCAAATTTTGTTTTGCATCGCCAAATCGATCTTCGAGCAATTTGATTCGCGATTTGAGCAATTTAACGGCTGACATGGTTTCGGCTTCAATGACATCAAAAATAACTTTGGCGTCCATGCCAGCAAAACCCTGATAGATCAGTTGCTTTTCGTTGATGGTTAAGTTGTACACCTGCCCTTGCCGAATTTCACAAATTCCCCCCGGCCATTTGACGGTATCGTAACGCATCAAGCGTTTTTCATATTCGACGTCAAATTCGTCCAACAAAAGGGTGCTGTGAATAGTGACCGCTTCAATGCAGGCCCTGATGCTGCTCGCTTCATTGGCCAGCGCCGGCGGCATGGCGATGAATACCATCATTACGGCTCGAATGCCGAACATCAATCCATGGCGTTTGATCCCATTGTGTTTCATCAAAACCTTACCTTCAATGGCGTTAAAGCGATGCGAATAAAGGCATAATTTACCAAAAAGAAGCTAAGATCTCGTTAATTGACCCAGAACAATAAACAAGGTTGTCTGCTTGGCAGACCAGCGATACCATAACGGCAATATGCTGAACGATACCGACCCATCCTATTCATGCTAACCATCAAGAATGCCAGCCTCCGATTTGGTGAGATGCCATTATTTCAGCCGTTGTCTTTAGAGGTGGCGGCTGGAGAGATGGCGTTGCTGATGGCGCCGAGCGGTGCTGGCAAGTCCACGTTGCTCAGTTGGATTTGCGGCATGCCTGACCCAGCCTTGATCGCCAGCGGCTCGATCCATCTCAATGGTCAGGGGGTTGATCATTTACCGCCGGAGCAGCGCGGCATTGGCATCATGTTTCAAGACCCGTTGATGTTTCCGCATCTTAGCGTCGCGGGCAATTTAGCTTTTGGCATGAAGCCTGGCGGGACGGCCCGTGATCGCCGCGCCAAGATTGACGAACAATTGGATCGCATTGGTCTTGGCGGTTTCGGTGATCGCGACCCGTTGACGCTTTCGGGCGGGCAAAAAGCACGGCTAGCCCTGATGCGAAGCCTCATGGCAGAACCGCAAGCGTTGCTTTTGGATGAGCCTTTTTCTGGTCTTGATGACGACACCCGCGCGACGTTTTCGGAATTGGTTCGTGCGGAAATCA
>CAYNQW010000249.1:0-2546 GCA_964399415.1 uncultured Hyphomicrobiales bacterium | reverse complement strand
CAGTTGATGGCCATGGGCTTTAAGAAAGCCTGTGAAGCTGGCATCTCTTTCGGTATTGATGACCTCAACACACCTGAACTGAAGACCAAATTGGTTGAAGAAGCCGAAGCTGAAGTCAAAAACTTTGAGCAGCAATATCAAGATGGCTTGATCACCCAAGGCGAAAAATACAACAAGGTGGTTGACGTTTGGTCACGTTGTACCGATCAAGTGGCCGATGAGATGATGAAATCCATCTCCACCATCGTCCCTGGTGAGCCGGTGAACTCGGTTTACATGATGGCGCATTCTGGTGCGCGTGGATCTGCTGCTCAAATCAAGCAATTGGCTGGGATGCGGGGGCTGATGGCCAAGCCGTCGGGTGAGATTATCGAAACCCCGATCATTTCTTCCTTTAAGGAAGGGCTGAATGTGCTGGAATACTTTAACTCCACCCACGGTGCTCGTAAGGGGTTGGCGGATACGGCGCTAAAGACAGCCAACTCAGGTTACCTAACCCGTCGTTTGGTGGACGTTGCTCAAGACAGCATCATCACCGAACTCGATTGTGGGGCAGAAGATGGACTTACCATTCGCTCGGTCATCGATTCTGGTGAAGTGGTGGAAAGCATCGGCGAACGTGTGCTGGGTCGTACCGCCGCTGAAGATGTCATTGCCCTGTCTTCGGATGAAGTGATTGTCAAAAAAGGCATGATCATCAACGAAGAAGACGTGGAACGGATCGAAAAAGAAGGGATTGATTCCATTCTCATCCGTTCGGTCTTAACATGTAACGCTAAGACCGGTGTTTGTGGCGCGTGTTATGGCCGTGACCTTGCTCGCGGAACCCCAGTTAATATTGGGGAAGCCGTGGGTGTGATCGCGGCACAATCCATTGGTGAGCCAGGCACACAGTTGACCATGCGAACCTTCCATATCGGTGGTGCTGCTCAGCGTGGCGCCGAGCAATCCAGCATTGAAGCCCCAATTGATGGCATCATGAAACTGGAAGATGCGGCAACCGTGACGGGGCCTGATGGTCATGACATCATCAAAAACCGCCATGCGGATCTTTTGATTACCGATGATCAAGGGCGTGAACGGTCACGCTATCGCTTGCAATATGGCGCAAAACTCTATGCCAAAGATGGCGATAAAGTTACCGCTGGCACACGTTTGGTCGAATGGGATCCGTACACGATTCCAATCGTTGCTGAAGTGGCTGGTCAGGTGAATTACGTTGATTTGGTCGATGGCGTTTCCATGCGTGAAGTCACCGATGAAGAAACCGGCATCTCAAACCGTGAGGTGATTGACTGGAAATCGCAAACCAAGGGCAAAGACCTTCGTCCTCGCTTGACCATGCGTGATGACAATGGTGAAGTCTTGACGCTGAGCAACGGCCTTGAAGCCCGTTATTTCCTTTCTGTTTCCGCGATTTTGTCGGTGGAAAATGGCGCAACGGTTCAAGGTGGTGAAGTGCTGGCTCGTATTCCACGCGAATCATCAAAGACGCGTGACATCACCGGTGGTTTGCCACGGGTGGCGGAATTGTTTGAAGCACGGATGCCAAAAGACTTCGCGATCATCAGTGAATCCGATGGACGTGTTGAATTTGGCGCTGACTATAAAACCAAACGCCGGATTCGCGTGGTGCCGCTTGACGATGAAGCGGCCGCTACCGAATACATGATCCCGAAAGGCAAGTTGCTTGCTGTTCAAGAAGGGGATGTGATTCGCCGTGGTGATTTGTTGCTCGATGGCAACCCTGTGCCGCATGATATTTTGAACATTCTTGGGGTGGAGGCTTTGGCCGAATACCTTGTTAAAGAAATTCAAGATGTGTATCGCTTGCAGGGCGTGAAGATCAACGACAAGCATATTGAAGTGATCGTGCGCCAGATGCTCCAGAAGGTCGAAGTCACTGATGCTGGTGATACCACGCTTCTGGTGGGTGAACAGGTCGATCGCGAAGAGTTTGATGAAGCAAACGCGGCGGCTCGTGAAGAAGGCGTGGCTGAAGCCAAAGGAAACCCTGTTTTGTTGGGAATCACGAAAGCGTCACTACAAACCCGCTCCTTTATTTCGGCGGCGTCTTTCCAAGAAACCACTCGTGTGCTTACAGAAGCGGCGGTTTCTGGCAAGGAAGACTCGCTTGGCGGCTTGAAAGAAAACGTCATCGTTGGGCGGCTGATTCCGGCCGGAACAGGCTCGGTGATGTCACGCTTGCGGTCTATTGCCGCTTCCCGCGACAAAACCCTGCATGATGAGCGTCAGGCCGAATTGGCGGCGGCGGCAGAAGCCATGGAGGCTCAAGCCGCAGAAGTTGAAGCAGAACAAGAGATTGCTTCCGAATAAGATCTCAAAAAACCCCGGCAAGCGCCGGGGTTTTTCTTGAAATGATGAAGTGAATAAAAAAATGCGGGGAATGTCTTTTCCCCCTTGACCAAACGGCTGGAAAACATTAGTTTCCGCCCATCTTCAAAGGCTCAGGTGGTGTTCGGGCTTCGATCCGTCCAGACACTGACGTCAGAATATGAAGGTTAGACCCGACCTCGGGTTTCGGT
>CAYNQW010000248.1:0-2555 GCA_964399415.1 uncultured Hyphomicrobiales bacterium | reverse complement strand
CGGTCGCGGTCGCTGCGCGTTACGGTGTGGTTGTCCCTGCCCGCGTCGGTGAGCTTCAAAAGGACGCACTCGATCAAGAGTTCTTCCAATTGTTTAAAAAAGTGCGCGACCTCACTTCATCCCGGATCGGAACCTATGTCGAGGCCCGTCCGAAGGAGTTCTTAGCGGTCACTGCCTACCTCGGTCAGCTGCAGAGGGATTTTTACATTTCCGTGGATACAGCGAGACAGCTTCAGGGTGCAGCGACGCGCGGCTTGCAGCGGCGTCTCGAGCGTCGTCAGCGTCGTGTTGATTATCGGCAGACGTTGTCGACGGAAGGTCCATCGCGGGATGATTTGTCGCCCTACCTGATGGTGCCTGAGGATGAGCAACAAAAAACGACTCAGACCGATACCGCGGAGCTCGATTATGCGGTGAAGATTTTTCAGGCTGCACTCGAGGGTAAAGATGTTGAGGCCATGGCAGCGAGTGATGTTGAAAGGTCCGCGGGAAATCTCGCCGAACAAGTAGTCGAGTCTTCCATGCAAAGAACCTTCCGTAATGCCTCAGTTGAGATTAGTGGGTTTTCTGAAGGCAATCCAGATTTTGAAATTGGGTACGTTGCCTCGATTTGGGAAAAAGATGACGACGTCGCTTTTCAGCAGACCACAATTAATTCGCGTGATGGTCGTACCACATTGAACGCTGGGATGGGCTATCGAATCTTGTCGGATACTCAAAACTGGATGACTGAACTCTCAGCGTTTTATGACCATGAGTTTCCAAATGATCATCAACGCTACGGTGTGGGAATGGCTCTACACAGCCGACCAATCAACCTTGCCGCAAACTATTATGAGGCAATATCCGATTATAAGACCGATCGAGACGGTGGCGAGGCGATGCCGCTTGACGGCTACGATGCCAAGCTGTCGATAGCCCTTCCGTACCTTCCGGGTGTCCTGGCGACCTACGAGACAAGCGAGTGGTATGGGCTTGATGGAACGGACGATCTGACACGAAATACGACCGGAATAAAAGGGCAACTCTCCAAGAACTTTTCTTTGACCTATGAGCAGGCTGAGTATTCTGACGACCGCGACGATACCGAGCGTCTCAGTCTGACTTACAACTGGCGTCCTGATGGCGACGAGCCGCCGACTCTGTTCGATGTCACTGACGAGCCGTGGGAGTTCGACTCGGTCGCGTATAAGAAATATTCATTTGTTGAACGCGAAAACAAAATCGTGAAGCAGACCAGGAACGCAACCTTCGGCGTGGTTGTGAAGGGAGTATGAACGGCTTGAGGTGGCTTGCGGGTTTAATCTTCATGCTGTGTGCTGTCCAAGTTCATGCGGCTGCCTGTGCGACCAGTGGTGACAAAATTATCGCGCCCACGTCAACCTGCGACGCGGAGCCAAATTATTTTGCAATCACTCTCTATGAGCTTGGTTTGTGCACGGCCGCGCCAACCGCGCCAACGACCGGTGCAGCGTTCGATAGTGGCAACGTTTGTGTCGCCGTTTATGAGAACAGTGCAGGGGTCCGGTTGCTGGCGAGTACTGATGTCAATGATGACCCGCTGGATGCACGATTTATTTCGGCTCCTCCGTTGGGTGCCTACACCCATGGATATGCCAAGTTGAGGAACGTGTTTCAGATTCAATTCGAGTCTGAGTTTACAACCAGTCTCACCGGCGAGGCCGCCGGGTCGGGAGCGTTTTGCCGGACCGCCAATACAACGTTGTATAGCGATGAGAAAGACGCCTCCGGAAACGCTGTATCATTTGCACGAATGATTTGTGATGGTGACTTTGTGTGGCCTGGGACGATGAACTGGAACCTGGTCGATTTAGGTGGCTCGCAGAGCCTGACAGGGTTCACAGGGATCGATGGCGACACGCTGGACATTTATCTGACAGACGGCGATCAACAATTGTCCCCCGATCGGAGCTCAGTCACCCAAATTTTAGGGATTCAGACGTTCTCGAGCACGCAGCGAATGGGGTCTGGAACCAATAGTTTTCGATTAAAACTGAATGCTTCTGAGGCTGTCTATCTCGAAAACACGGGTGGAACGATCGCAATCGGAGCAACCCCGTTCACCCTGTCAGTGGAGTTGGTGAATTCTAATTAGCTGGCTTTCTCTCGCTGAAGCATGATCATGATGCGGGTCTTACTCTCTGACATTGCTGTTACCTGCCATCCCATGTCGCCGAGTTCATTGAGTTCATCCATCACCTTTTGAATAGGGTTTAGCTCATCCGGATGATTTTTCATCAGAAACTTTTGGCGGAATTCGAAACGTTTCACCTGATTCTCCAATCGAAAATTACCTATCGCTAAGTACCATCTGTTCATGACAGAAACATTTCGAGCGCATGATTACTTTTGCGCGAGTCAGTCATTGAATCGTCACTTTTGGGGTGATAGCGTTTGGCTTATGAACGTGAGGTTTGGAAATGCGTAAGTTTCGACTGACCCCACTGACACCGTTGTCTGCGTTGACGCTTGCCGCCTGTGCTGGTGGAGGCGGAGGTGGTGGAACCACGTCCGGGTCGTCATCGACATCACTG
>CAYNQW010000247.1:0-2568 GCA_964399415.1 uncultured Hyphomicrobiales bacterium | reverse complement strand
ATGTTCAGGGAGAAAGTGTTGAGCAAGATGGCGATCGCCACCATCGAAATCGTGGCGAGAATAGCGGGATAATATGCATTTTTTTCGCCTTCGCGCAGACGATAACCCGCCATGATGGTCGCGCCAACCGCGCCAATGGCACCCGCTTGGTTCACGGTCGCGATGCCCGCGATGATCGAGCCTAAGACGACGAAAATCAGCACCAATGGCGGCACCAAAGATAGAATGACTTTTTTAATGAATGCCCGTTCGAGCAATTTGCCATCATAAGGCACGGCGGGTGCGGTTCCCGGCTTCAGCAAAGCCGAGGTCAAGATAAAGGCCATATAAAGACCCACCAAAATCATCCCCGGTATAAACGCGCCAAGAAACATATCCCCCGCCGAGGTCGACACAATATCCAAGGTGGATGGCATGGAAAATTCGCCTGTTGCTTCCTTGAAAAGCGATTTGCGTTCAGAGGCCGCCTGATCCGCCGCGCTCGACAATTGATCAGCGAGAATAATCAGAACAATCGATGGCGGGATAATCTGCCCTAAGGTGCCTGAGGCGCAAATCGTCCCCGTCGCCAGTGGTTTCGAGTAATTGTTGCGCAGCATCGCCGGCAGGGAAATCAGCCCCATTGCCACCACAGTAGCGCCAACAATCCCTGTGGTGGCAGCAAGCAACGCCCCCACAAACACCACCGAAATACCAAGACCACCGGGGATGGGGCCAAACAGTTGTGCCATCGTCACCAACAGGTCTTCGGCAATCCGCGAGCGCTGAAGCATAATCCCCATGAAGATGAAGAGCGGAATCGCAATCAAGGTATCGCGTTCCACTTCCCAATAAATGCCGCGGAAATTGGTAACCCCCGCGGTGAGCCATTCAAAGGGGCCATCTTGGATGAAGTAAGCTCCACTTTCGCCCGCGAAGAGATAGCCGCAAATTCCCGCCAAGGCGATGGCGATGATGGCTGACCCCGGCAAGGCAAAGGCCACGGGATACCCTGAGCCTAGGGCATACATCATGGTCAGGAAAAGAATAGCAAGAAAGACGAGTTCCATAATTTACGCTTTCTGATCTGCAGCCTGATCATTAGCGCTTAAATCGCCGTTCATGATGGCCAGAGCGTTCAAAAAGTAACTGGTGAATTGAACCAGCATCGATAGAGCAAAGACAACAAGAAAGGCCGCCATCAGGTATTTGACATACATGCCAAAGCCGCTCATAGAGGTTTCAAAATTCAGCATCGGGCTGTTGATCAGGCTCGATTTACCCGACATTCCCAGCACCAACACCAACCAGCAAAGCGGCATGCCAAAGGCAACCGAACCGGTGGCATTCACCCATGCTTTGGTGCGTTCTTTGAAACTGGCGAAAATTACATCAACGCGGACATGACCTTCTTCTTTAAGGGTATGTGCGCTGGCAAAGAGGAACAACGCCGCGTACCAGAAACGCACCAAATCCCCCATAAAAGTCTGCTCATACGCAAAGATAAATCGTGCCAGCACGATCAGCATTTCGGCGATCACTACCAAGAGAATCAGCCAAATTACTGAAACGGATTTATCACGGAAACCAATAATAGCGCCTAAGATCATAAGCGGGATATGGATATACATCCCACGCCATGACGACAGCCCCAATTTGGTAGCAATGTCTTTGCCAAACATGGAAGTGTGTAAATCTTCAACGCGGATGAACGAAATCATTGCATCCGCGATGCCCACCAGCAATACACCCCAAAAGGCGGCGCGGATAATCATTGAGGCTAATTTGTCCATGCGGGCGGCATCGATCACAAGCGATCCTCGGCTGCGGGTATAATAAGCCGCGCCAAGAATTGCCCCAAAAGCCATCAAGACCTGTGCCCAGCCCATGGCCAAGACACCGCTTGATAACTCCCCTTTCGGGGCGCTGAAACCAAATAGACCCGAGGCGCCAAGGGTGCCATAAACACCCGGAAGACCGCCTACATAGGTCAGAAAATTATTCAAAATAAAAACAAGCGCCAAGATAACGCTCACCAAACCGCCAAATCGACAAGCGGTAATCAACAAAGGATTAAGACCCGAAGAGTGGGGCATAAATTTTTGTCCTTAGCCTGAAGTGTTAAGTAAGAAAGGCGGGGAAAACCCCCGCCTTTCAAATTTGCAATTAGCCCTCAAGCACTGCGTTACGCTTAAGAACATATTCCACATCGTTGAGCTGCTGGTATTCACCAACAGTTTTACGAGCGGCAACCATGGATTCATGGACACGACGTGCCAATGAAGAATGCTCAACCACTTCAGCATATACCTCAGCAGAACCACGGCCAAATGCTTCGTAAACCTCTTCGTTGAATTCACGAACCACAACACCCTGCTCATCCACCAGACGTTCCAGAGCGGCACCGTTTTTGGCGTTGTATTCTGCCATGATGTTGTCGTTTTCAGCTTGAGCAACAGCCGTGATAAGATTCCGGTCGGTTTCAGAGAGGCCGCCCCAGAATGAAGCGTTAAAACCAGCGGCCAACTGAGAGGCTGGCTCATGCATGCCTGGGTAGTAGTAATATTTGGCGGCTTCATAGAACTTCAT
>CAYNQW010000246.1:0-2575 GCA_964399415.1 uncultured Hyphomicrobiales bacterium | reverse complement strand
CCGCCCGAGAACAATTTGAAACCCAGTATTTGCTATCGCAACTCTCCCGTTTTAATGGCAATATCTCACGAACAGCGTCTTTCATTGGGATGGAACGCTCAGCCCTGCATCGGAAATTAAAAAGTCTTAATATTAATCCGGATACAGGGATCACGGTGGAGAGTGACGAATGAATATTATCATATGCGGCTCAGGCCAAGTCGGAACCAGCATCGCCGGGCATCTCGCTCACGACAATGACGTGACGATCATTGACACCAATGCTGAACGCGTTCAACGCGCCACGGATATGCATGATCTGCGCGGCGTTATTGGCGTGTCTTCGCATCCTGACGTGCTGGAAAATGCTGGGGCGAAAGACGCCGATATGATCATCGCGGTGACCGAATCTGATGAAATTAATATGGTGGCGTGTCAGGTGGCGCATACCATCTTCAACACCCCAACAAAAATTGCGCGTATTCGGGCCCGATCTTATTTAGACCCTCGGATTGGTGATCTTTACAGCGAAGAAAACCTGCCTGTCGATCATATCATTTCTCCAGAAGCAGAAGTGTCAGACGCGGTGAGCCGCCGCTTGAAAGTGCCCGGGGCGTTTGATGTCGCCAATATGGGCAACGGCAAGGTTCGGATTGTTGGCGTGCGCTGTACGTCCACTTGCCCCATCCTAGGCTCACCCATCCGATATTTAACCGATTTGTTTGAAGACCTTACCATCACCATCGTGGCGATCATTCGCGGCAATGAGATCATTGTTCCCCGCGACGGGAGCGGCAAAATGATGGAAGGCGATCAGGTTTATTTTGTCTGTGACGATAGCCACATGGCTCGGGCGATGGCATCTTTTGGTCATGAAGAACCCGCCAGCCGCAATGTGTTGATTGCTGGAGGCGGCACCATTGGCAAGATGGTGGCAACCGAAGTGCGGGATCATATTGAAAACTCGCGCTGCTTGATGATTGAGGCGAATAAAGATAATGCGCTGGCCGCCGCCGAAGAATTGTCGGGCATCACCATTATCCATGGTGACGCGCTTGAGCCGGATATCCTTATGGAAGGTGAGGTAAGCAAGGTTGATACCTTTGTTGCGCTCACCGATGATGATGAAGTCAATGTTTTGTCGTCGCTTTTGGCAAGGCGTTTTGGCGCAAGTCATACGGTAACACTCGTCAATATGGTCAGTTTTGTGCCGTTGATTTCTACCCTTGGGGTGGATTCGGTGATTAACCCTCCAGCGATTACGGTGTCTTCTATTTTGCGCCATGTTCGTCGTGGCCGTGTTCGTGATATTCACACCATCATTGAAGACCGTGGGGAATTTATGGAAGTCGAAGCGCTGTCATCTTCCCCGTTGGTGGGCGTGCCTCTGCGGAAAGCCAATTTGCCGAAATATTCGTCGGTTGGCGCGATCATCCGGCATGATGAGGTTATTGCCCCTCGAGGCGATACGGTTATTGAACCCAATGATCGTGTTATTCTATTTGCCGCACGGCAGGCCATTCATGATGTGGAAAAAATCTTGTCTGTGCGTCCAGACTTTTTCTAACGCGTGATCACAATCGACAGGTAACGGGAAAGCCATGACCAGAGTAGCTTATGTGAACGGAAAATATTTACCCCATGATCAGGCGGCGGTGCATATTGATGACCGCGGCTATCAATTTGGTGATGGTATTTATGAAGTCGTCACCGTCATCAACGGTAAATTAGCCGATCAAGAATGGCATCTCGATCGCATGGAATATTCACTTGGTCAATTGGGGATCGCCATGCCCATGACCAGAGCCGCGCTCAAAATTGTGATCAATACGATCATCCGCATGAATAAAATTACTCATGGCCTTGTGTATTTCCAAATCACCCGAGGCGTTATGCCAAGAGACCACGCGTTTAATCTGATGTTAACCCCGCAATTGGTGATGACGGCGAAGTCACTAAAGCGGCTTGAAAGCCCTACCATTAATCCTGTGAAGGTGATCACGGTACCCGATCAACGCTGGCAGAGACGCGATATTAAAACCATCCAATTGCTCCCCAATTGCTTGGCTAAAACCAAAGCCGTAGAAGCTGGCGCATATGAAGCGTTGATGGTCGACGGGGAGGGGATGATCACCGAAGGATCAAGTTCAAACGCTTGGATTGTGTCCCATGATGGGGAGTTGATCACTCGCCCAACCAGTTATGAAATCCTTTCCGGGATTACGCGCCGCGCCATTATTGCCTTGGCGGAAAAGAGAAACCTAAAAATCGTCGAGCGTGCCTTTACGGTGGATGAAGCCAAACAAGCGGCGGAAGTTTTTGTGACTTCGGCCACTTCTATTGTAACGCCCGTATCAATGGTGGATGACGTGACCATTGGCAATGGCGATGCGGGACCAGTGGCTTCGGCATTACGACAATCTTATTTTGATCATATAAAATTAAATGCGGCGGAATGATCGCGCTGATTTTAACTTGAATAAACGAATAATTTACATTTTCCTAAAATAAGATAAGATTAAAGAATAAGTGGGGGATTAAGTTATTACTATCGAGAAGTCTCAAAACCTTCAGGAAGTCTTCCTGAATTCGGTTC
>CAYNQW010000245.1:0-2590 GCA_964399415.1 uncultured Hyphomicrobiales bacterium | reverse complement strand
GAGATGAACAAGCAGAACATGGAAATGTGGCGAAAGATATCGGAAGGGTTTTACGGAAATAAGAAGAAGTAGATTATTGGGTGGTCTGTGTTTGTGGCTAGGTAGTGGCCAGCATCTTTCGGGGCTGAAGCCCCTCCTACATTTGTCAGGTTTCTTTTTGGTTGGCCGAATAGTCTGCCGGGTTCGGAGCTGAAGTCGCTCCTACAATAGCACTGGTTGTTTTTCTCTCTGCTCTGGCTGTTTAGCTTAGCAGCCAGCTTCCTTCGTGGCTGAAGCCGCTCCTGTATTGTATTGTTCAGGTTTCTTTTTTGTTTGACCGAATAGCCTGCAGGATTGATCGTCGAATTGTCGGTAAACGGGCTACGCCCTATGCCAACTGACACTGTCAGTGTATGCGATTGTAGGCCGGAAGAGCGAAGCGTCAACCGGCGGTTCAGTTTTTATGCGCCGGATGACGGCCCTTTGGGCCTTTTCCGGCCTACGGGTAGTGGTTTACAGATTAGCGAGATGATCTGCCAATGCCGAAATAGGCGAGGCCCTTTTCTTTCATCAGGCCCGGGTCGTACATGTTTCTGCCGTCGAAAATGACCTTGTCCTTAAGCCTTTCCTTGATCATGGAAAAGTCTGGTGCCCTGAAGTTTTGCCATTCGGTGCAGATAACCAGCGCATCAGCCCCGTCAAGCGCAGCTTCCTTGGTATCGACCAGCCTCAGCTTGCTTTCATTTGGATACAGTTTAGCGATTGCGTCCCTGGCTTCCGGGTCAAAGGCAACGACCTGGGCGCCGGCTTGCCACAATTGCTCCATTACCACCCGGCTGCTAGCCTCGCGCACGTCGTCAGTGTTGGGCTTAAAGGAGAGTCCCCATAGTGCGAAGGTTTTGCCTTCCACGCCGTTCTGATAAAAGCGGGAGATGTATTCAAAAAGTTTGGTTTTCTGATACTGATTAACCGCCTCAACAGCATTAAGAATACACGGTTCGAAGCCGTTCTGACTGGCGGAGTTAATCAGGGCTTTGACGTCTTTTGGAAAGCACGAACCGCCGTACCCGCAGCCGGGGTAGATAAACTGAAAGCCGATGCGCGGGTCGGACCCGATACCCTGCCTGACCTTCTCGATATCCGCACCCACCCGTTCAGCAATGTTGGCCATCTCATTCATGAAGCTGATCTTAGTCGCCAGCATGCAGTTGGCGGCGTACTTGGTCATCTCTGCACTGCGGGCATCCATGATGATGAGCTTGTCATGGTTGCGGTTAAACGGCTGGTACAACTCACGCATTACTTTCTCCGCTTTACCGGAGTCAGTGCCGACAATAATTCTGTCAGGGCGCTGGCAATCGCTGACGGCGGCACCTTCCTTTAGAAACTCGGGGTTGGAGACCACATGAAATTCATGGGCTACGCCGCGTTGTTCGAGCACGGATGCCACCGTCTCCCTGACCTTATCTGCGGTACCAACCGGTACCGTCGATTTATCGACGACGATTTTTTCTTCACTCATGTGTTGTGCAATGGTGGATGCCACGGCCAGCACGTACTGCAAATCTGCCGAACCGTCTTCTTCGGGCGGGGTGCCCACGGAGATAAACTGGACGTTACCGAAAGCGACGCCTTTTGCGGCGTCCGTGGTAAAAGCCAGCCGCCCCTCTTCTACGGCTGCCTGCACCAACTCCTTTAGCCCTGGCTCAAAGATTGGCATGATGCCGTTTTCGAGATTGCGAACTTTAGCCTCGTCGATATCAACACAGCAGACATCGTGACCCACATCTGCGAAAACCGCCGCCTGTACCAGGCCAACATAGCCGGTGCCAAAAATAGTCACTCTCATCGGGAATTCCTTGGTCCTCAATGATAACGCCAAGCATCACGCTATTTGACGCTAGCAAAGAAAGGCATCATACCATGATGCGAGGCTAATTTTAGCCGCCAAAAAAGTACCAATAGCGGCGCAAAACCTGAACATATTCTTTATAATTCTTCCGCGCCAACAGGAGATTTTTTTGGACATTTCAAACTGTAAGATAGCTGTTATCGGCCTCGGCTATGTCGGGCTGCCGCTCGCCATGGCGTTTGCGAAACAATATTCCGTGCTGGGCTTCGATATCAACGAGAGCCGCATCACTGAACTCGAGGCTGGCCAGGATTCCACGAGAGAGTTGACACCGTCCGACCTGAGCGCCGCAACAAACATCACTTACTCTGCAGACCCTGAGCGCTTGCAGGACTGCAACGTTTTCATTGTTACCGTACCGACACCGGTTGATAGCAGCAAACGTCCCGATATAACCGCACTGCGCGCCGCTAGCGCCTTGGTCGGCAATCAGCTTTCCCATGGCGACGTTGTCATCTATGAGTCGACAGTGTATCCGGGATTCACGTAACAGGTGTGCGTCCCGATTCTGGCGCAACACTCGGGCCTGGTTTTCAATCAGGACTTCCATGTGGGTTACAGTCCCGAGCGTATCAATCCTGGCGACAAAACCCACCGGGTTAATTCCATAATCAAGGTCACCTCCGTCTCCACGCCGGCAGCAGCTAAGTTTGTCGACACGCTCTACGGCACCATCATCGATGCCGGTACCCACAAGGC
>CAYNQW010000244.1:0-2593 GCA_964399415.1 uncultured Hyphomicrobiales bacterium | reverse complement strand
TTTGGGATGGTGGCGTTGCTTTTGCTGTTGGCGGCCATTTGGGTGGGGCTTAACTTCGCCAATATGATTGTTTTGCCAATTGGTTCGGTTATTCAAGCGGCTGAACAAGTGCGGTCCGGCAATTTAGGATCACGCGTGGCGGTGATGCCATCCAATGATGAAATTGCCCGCCTTGGTCATTCGTTCAACAATATGTTGGATGAGATGAGCAAAAACCGTGAAGAACTGGTGGAAGCCAATCGCCAGATTGATAAACGCAGGGAATTTACTGAAGCGGTTCTAGCTGGGGTTTCATCTGGGGTTATCGGGATTGATGAGCATAAAAATATCACCCTGCCCAACCTCGCGGCTTTGGCGATGCTTGGGTTGAACCGGCAAGATATTTTGGGGCAAAAATTAGCGGAAGTGGTGCCTGAATTTGCGGATCTGATTGATAATGTGGATAAGCCGGGACGCCGCAATCGCGAACAAAACCTTGAAATTATTCGTGATGGACAGACGTTAACCTTGCTGGCGCGGGTAACAACGGAAACAGTCGCGCAACGCATTGTTGGCTATGTGGTGACGTTTGAAAATGTTTCAGACTTGTTGGATGCTCAACGCAAAGCCGCGTGGTCTGATATTGCGCGCCGCATCGCGCATGAGATCAAAAATCCTTTGACGCCAATTCAATTGGCCGCCGAACGACTGGGGGCAAAGTATCAACCCGATAAGGAAGAAGACCAAAAAGCCTTTGCCACTTATATCGACACCATCATTCGGCAAGTCGATGATATTGGTCGCTTGGTCAATGAATTTTCATCTTTTGCGCGGATGCCTGCCCCGGTGATGGATAACCATGACCTGATAGAAATCGCCAAAAGTCAGGTGGCGTTGATGAAGCCAGCGCATCGCGACATCTCGTTTAAGATGATCACCCATGGTCACAAAGAACTCGTGGTTAGTTGTGATGATGGTCTTATCCGACAAGCCATCACCAACCTGTTGCAAAACGCCATTGATGCCATGGTTGAGGCAAACTCTAAGGATATGAAAATTCATATTGATATGATCCAGGATGATCACCATATCGCCATAAAGATTATTGATAATGGCCCAGGTCTGCCGGGGGAAAATAGCAGTGAATTGACAAAACCTTACGTTACCCACCGCGAAAAAGGCACTGGTTTAGGCTTGGCTATTGTTGCAAAGATTATCGAAGATCATTCGGGTGAATTGGTTTTAGGTCAGGCGGATAAAACCGACAAATTAAAGGGAGCATCGGTGATGATGCTGTTCCCCAATCGCTTGACTTAAGGCACTATCGAAGAACGGAAACCAAGATGCTTAAGCCTGAAATTCTCATTGTTGATGACGAACGCGACATTCGAGAAATGATCAGCCTTCTTCTTGAAGATGAAGGGTATTCTTGTCGGTTGGCATCAAACGCTGAAGAAGCGCGAAAGATTGTTCAAGAACATCCCCCATCCTTGGTGGTGTTGGATATTTGGATGGATAAGTCGGATATGGATGGGTTGGAATTGCAGAAATGGATGCGCCAACTTTATCCCAATGTCCCCGCCATTATGATTTCAGGCCATGGTAATATCGAAACTGCCGTGCAAGCCATGAAAGACGGCGCTTATGATTTTGTCGAAAAACCATTTAAGTCCGATCGCCTTTTGCTTTTGGTTGAGCGTGCTTTGAAAATGGCGGCGATTACGGCTGAAAACGCTGATCTGAAGAAAGCCAATGTTTCTGATCTCAACATCATTGGTGTTTCTCCGGTCATCACCCAATTGCGGCAGTCGCTGGAACGGGTGGCGCAATCCAATAGCCGCGTCATGATCACCGGTCCTGCGGGGAGCGGCAAAGAATTGGTGGCGCGCAATATCCATGAGCAATCGCAACGCAAGCAAGGGCGGTTTGTGCTGGCCAATTGTGCGATGTTATCGCCGGATCGCTTGACCGCGGAACTTTTTGGCACCGAAGGCACCGATGGTCGCCAGCGTATTGTCGGCTTATTTGAGCAAGCCCATGGCGGCACGTTATATTTTGACGAAATTGGTGATCTTCCGCTTGAAACCCAAGGCAAATTGGTGCGGGCTGTTCAGGATCAACGCTTTCGGCGCGTAGGGGGTAGTGCTGAGGTGACGGTTGATGTGCGGGTCATCAGCGCGTCTTCGCTTGATTTGCAAAAAGAAATTAACGACGGCAATTTGCGCGAAGATTTGTTTTATCGGTTGAGTGTTGTGCCAATAGAATTGCCTGCTTTATCAAAGCGTCGTGATGATATTCCGCTCTTAGCCAATCACTTCTTTGCGCTTGCGAAATCTGCTCAAGGCAAAATGAAGCAATTGTCGAAAGAGGCGTCTACCATGATGCAAGTCTACAATTGGCCGGGAAATGTCACGCAATTGCGAAATGTGATCGATTGGCTGATGATCATGGTGGATAAAGAAACGATTGGTGAAGATGATCTGCCGCCGGAAATTCTTGGCGTTCTTCGGAAAGACAATCCGCTGGGTTTGATCATGTGGTGGGCTTGCCGTTAAAAGCTGCTCGAGAACAATTTGAAACCCAGTATTTGCTATCGCAACTCTCCCGTTTTAAT
>CAYNQW010000243.1:0-2636 GCA_964399415.1 uncultured Hyphomicrobiales bacterium | reverse complement strand
CCAGCGCAAATAATACAATCAGCACCGCCCAAAAATGTTTCATCAAGAAATTCGAGGCATAAAGTTCAAACAGTGAGCCAAAGCCAACGATGGAAATCAGCAACTGGCCAATAATCACGCCTTTCACCGCGCGGATAAAGCCAATGCGAACACCGCCTAAGATTTCCGGCAAGGCCGCCCAAAAATAGATTTTGGTAAAAGCGTCAAAAGGCGACGCGCCAAAGGAATGTGCCATTTCCACTAAGGATTGGTTGATCTGCATCACGCCCGCCCGCGAATTCAGCACAATAATCCAAATCGCAAACAGCGCGGTGGTGATGATGATCGCTTTGATGCCAAAGCCAAACAGCACCATCAACACCGGCACTAGCGCGGTTAGCGGCGCGCTCAAAAACAAATTGACCCAAGGCAAAAGCAATTGATCAATCAGGCGGCTCTTGCCCATCAGAATACCAACGGGCACGCCGATCACAATCGCCGATAACGTGCCAATCGAAAACGCGTGGGCGGTTTCTTTCAAGGCCGTGATAAAGGCTTTGGTGCCGCCGATTTCAAGCAAGGTTGCAAAAATAGCCGATAACGGCGGCAGAAAAAACGTCAGTTCAATCTGGCCAATGAATTCCCACAACAACCCCCAAAGCAGGAGCGATGACATATTCGGAAGTTTGATGCCAAAAACAGTCATGACCCAACCTTATTCCACATAGGAGCGCAACGACGCCCAAATCCGGTCAACAATATCAAGGTATTCAGGATCACGGCGGATATGATCAACATCTTTTTCGCGAAAGCCTTGAGGGCGGATGATTTCCATCACCCGGCTGGGGCGCGGTAATAAAATAGCAATCTGATCCGAGACATAAACCGCTTCTTCAATCGAGTGGGTGACGAAAATAAACGTCTTGTTTTCGTTTTGCACAAGGCCGAGCAAGTCTTCCTGAAACTTGCGGCGGGTTTGCTCATCCACCGCGGAGAACGGCTCATCCATCAACAATACTTTTGCGTCCACACTCAACGCCCGCGCCAAGCCAACACGCTGGCGCATACCGCCGGACAATTCATGGGGGAAACTATGCTCAAATCCGGTCAACCCCACTTCGGCGATGTATTTTTCAGCAATGGCTTCACGTTCTGATTTCGCCACGCCCCGCAATTCCAAGCCAAAAGCCACATTGCGAATGACGCTTGCCCAAGGCATCAGAGCAAAATCCTGAAACACAAAGGCGCGATCAGGCCCCGGTGCTTTGACGGCTTCACCATTGACCAAAACCTCACCGCTGGTGGCGGGGATCAGCCCCGCGATGATCTTCAGCAAGGTGGTTTTCCCACAACCAGAAGGCCCCAAGAGGGACGTTAATTGACCGCGTGGAAAGTCAAGGCTGAGATCACGAAGCGCTTCGACATCGCCATAGTTTTTATAGACATTTCTTACCGTGACAGCGTTTTCAGAAGGGTTGGTCATCGAGTCAATTTCCTGGACGGTTCTATAGGTTAAAGGTTAATCAGCGGCGAGCGATTTGCGGCTGCCGCGCAACAAATGGTTTTCGATGCGTTCCAAGACATTCAGAAACAGCACCGCAAGAATGATGATCGACGCGATGGCGGCATACATGCTGGGGTAATCTGCGATGGATCGGCTATAGGTGATGATATCGCCAACACCCGTTGGAGTGATTTTCAATTCCGCCAGAATAGCCCCAATAAAACCTGCCGACACACCAAGCCGAAGCCCGGCAAAAATAATCGGGAAGGCGGAAGGCAAAATAATCTTCAAAATCACATCACGCCGCGATCCTAAAAAAGCTTCCCCCATTTCAATCAATGACGCAGGGGTGTTGCGCACCGCGCCGCCGGTATTCAGCACAATCACCGGCATCGCCATAATGCAGACCACAAAAACTTTGGACGTCAGCCCAATGCCGTAAGCCATCACCAAGAGCGGGATGAGCGCGGCCAATGGCGCGGTTTGCATCACCACAAAAATCGGCGAGACCAACCAATCAAAGGCGCGGCTAAGCCCAATCCAAAGACCGAGCCCAATCCCGAGCACGGCTGAAATAAACACGCCAATGACCAGCGGCTTGAGGGTTTCGAGATAGGCAACAAACATCGTGCCATCAATCAACAAAGCCCAGAAGGCGGCACAGGATTCTAAGAATGTTGGAAAGGCAAAACTCACCGGGATTCGGCCAGCGATTTCCCACGCGCCAAAGACAATCAAGGCGGAACAAAGTTTCAATAGATTTGCGCGGTGACGAGCCAGCATAACAAGTTTCCGGTGATTAAAGAAGACGTGACCAGCGAGGCAAAGCCCCGCTGATCGCATGAGGTGGAGGGTTACTTGACCGCCTTATTGAGTGGGGCAAAGTACCAGAAGTCATTCGGATCGAGGGAATTGATATCGCCCTCAATCTGACCGGCTTTGGAATACCATTCCAGATCAGCCTTGGCCGCAACCATGCCGCCGCCATTCGGATCATAAAGACCGCCTTCAACCGCGTCGGTGAAGAAACCATCAAGACCATTTAACACTTCTTTCGGCAATTGACCGATGGGGCCGTTTGGATCGGTTTCACGCTTTACCATGGTTGGGTCTTTGTGCATGTCGCGATAAACGCTGACCAAAGCCTTGACGA
>CAYNQW010000242.1:0-2647 GCA_964399415.1 uncultured Hyphomicrobiales bacterium | reverse complement strand
TAACCCTAGTATGCTTGAAAAAGGTTAATACTTTATGAGCGTGATCACACGATTTGCCCCATCCCCCACTGGCTATCTTCATATCGGCGGCGCGCGCACAGCGTTGTTTAATTATCTCTATGCCCGCCACCATGGTGGCCGCTATCTTTTGCGGATCGAAGACACTGATCACGAACGCTCCACCAAAGATGCGATTGATGCCATTCATGAAGGGCTGAATTGGCTTGGCCTAGCCGGTGACGGCGAAGCGGTAAGTCAATCGGCACGGGCGGAGCGCCATGTCGAAGTCGCTAATCAACTGTTGGAATCTGGCCATGCTTATCGGTGTTACCTCACCCCTGAAGAATTAACCACGATGCGCGAAGAAGCACGCGCAACAGGGCAAAAAATCACCAGCCCTTGGCGTGATGCTGACCCAGCCACGGCACCTGATTTGCCCTTTACCCTTCGCCTCAAAATGCCTTTGGATGGCAGCACGACCATTGCCGATCAAGTGCAGGGCGACGTCACGGTTCAAAACGCCACCCTCGATGACTTGGTGATGTTGCGCGGCGACGGTAGCCCAACCTATATGTTGGCGGTGGTGGTTGATGACCACGATATGGGCGTGACTCACGTTATTCGAGGCGATGATCACCTTAACAACGCGTTCCGGCAGATCAAAATCATTGAAGCCATGGATTGGCCTGTGCCTGTTTATGCGCATATTCCGCTGATTCATGGCGCTGATGGCGCAAAACTATCCAAGCGGCATGGCGCGTTATCCGCCACCGCCTATCGTGACATGGGCTATTTGCCTGAAGCCATGTGCAATTACCTGCTGCGCCTTGGCTGGGGTCATGGCGATGATGAAATCATCAATCGACAGCAAGCCATTGATTGGTTTGATTTGAACGGTATTGGCAAATCACCAGCCCGATTTGACACTGATAAATTAACCGCCATTAACGCCCATTACATCCGTGCCTTGCCCGCCGAAGACCTCGCGGCATTGATGCTTGATGGAAAAGACGCCTCACCGCATATTGTTAAACGCTTGGTTGCCCTTGCCCCTGCCTTTGCTGAACGCGCCCATCATCTAGGGGATTTGCCCGCAATGGCAAAATTTGCCGCCACAGATGATACCCCCTCGGTTGATGAGGATGCACAATCACTCCTTGATCAGGACGCTTGCCGCCGCTTGCAAAAATTAGCGCAGGATTTGCCGGATGATGATCTGTCGCCTGACGCCTTCAAAGCCTTTCTTGGACAATGGCTTGAAAAAGAAGAGTTAAAAATGCGCGATATTGGCCCTTGCCTGCGCGCGGCTGTCACAGGAATGAAACAAACGCCTGATATTATTCTGATATGCTCAACTCTGGGGATGCTAAATGTAAAGGCTCGCATCGCTGACAATTGCAAAAATTGAATAAAAGCAGTATAAAGGTGTGTCCCCCTAATCATGGCAAAAGCCTGATTAACCTTTAATTTTAAGGAAATAAGACCATGGCCGACCGCCAGAACTCAAATTCATTCACGCTGACCAACAATCAGACGGGGGAAAGCATTGATTTTCCTATTCTTGATGGGAGCGTAGGGCCAAGCGTTATTGACGTCCGTAACCTCTATGCCCAGACCGGTCATTTTACCTTTGATCCAGGTTTTGGTGTGACGGGCTCATGTAAATCTGCCCTTACCTTCATTGATGGTGATGAAGGCAAATTAATGCATGGCGGCTATTCCATTGATGAATTAGCGAAAAAAAGCGATTTTCTTGAAGTCGCCTATCTTCTGCTGAATGGGGAATTGCCCAATAAAGAGCAAAAAGACGAATTTGATTATGCCATCACACATCACACCATGGTGCATGAACAACTGCTTATTTTCTTCCGCGGCTTCCGTCGTGATGCTCACCCCATGGCGATTCTATGCGGCGTGACAGGGGCGCTTTCAGCGTTTTATCACGATTCCACTGATATTAATGATCCTGTTCAGCAAATGGTGGCATCACGCCGCCTGATTGCAAAAATGCCTACATTGGCGGCGATGGCCTTCAAATATTCCATGGGTCAGCCCTTTAACTACCCGCGCAATGATTTGAATTATGCGGAAAACTTCCTGCATATGTGTTTTGCCGTTCCAACGGAAAAATATGTGGTTGATCCGGTTTTGGCTGATGCCATGGATAAAATCTTGATCCTGCATGCTGACCATGAACAGAATGCGTCGACATCAACAGTGCGCTTGGCGGGGTCTTCTGGCGCCAATCCTTTTGCTTGTATTGCCGCTGGTATCGCGGCGCTCTGGGGGCCTGCACATGGCGGCGCCAATGAAGCGGTGCTGAATATGCTGAGCGAAATCGGTGATCGAAGCCGCATTCCTGAATACATCAAGAAAGCCCGGGATAAAGACGATCCATTCCGTCTCTTTGGCTTTGGCCATCGCGTTTATAAAAACTTTGACCCACGGGCAAAAGTGATGCGCGATTCTTGCCATGAAGTGCTGAACAAACTGGGCATCAAGGATGAACCATTGCTTGATCTCGCCATGGAACTCGAAGAAATCGCGTTGAAAGACCCGTATTTCATCGAAAAGAAACTCTACCCCAATGTGGATTTCTATTCCGGCATCATCTTAAAGGCCATGGGCTTCCCAACCTCGATGTTCA
>CAYNQW010000241.1:0-2665 GCA_964399415.1 uncultured Hyphomicrobiales bacterium | reverse complement strand
CTTAAAGAATCAAAACCCTTCATTGATTTTGAACCAACCTCAAGAGTAAGAAATCCACCCCTCTAAACCCCCATCAAGACAGGCGCATCAGTCCGTCATAGCGGTCTGGGCGGCGATCGCGGAACAACCCCCAAGCAGCACGGTCTCGGCGCATCGCTTCAAAATCAAAACGTGCCATGGCGATCGCGCCAATGCCATCACCGCATCCCGCCACAATATCCCCTGTGGCATCGGCGATAAAGGATTGTCCATACCAATTCATTGTGATGCCATTGACCTCTTCTTGACCGACCCGATTGCTGGCCGCCAAACCCACCATATTGGCGGCGGCATGACCTTGCATCGCGCGTTGCCAATGCCCCGAAGAATCATAACCTGGATTGCCCGGCTCACTGCCGATGGCGGTGGGATAAAGCAACAGATCCGCCCCCATCAAGGCCATTGAGCGGGCGGTTTCCGGAAACCATTGATCCCAACAAATGCCAACGCCAATCCGGCCAAAGGCAGTGTCCCAAACCTTAAAGCCAAGATCACCGGGGCTGAAATAAAACTTTTCCTCATAGCCTGGGCCTTGAGGGATATGCGTTTTGCGATAAACCCCTTGCTGGCGGCCATCGGCGTCGATCATCATCACCGAATTAAAATAGGCGTTGGTGGATTGCTCAAAAAAACTGATGGGCAACACAACCCCCAATTCTTTGGCGAGATCAGCAAAACGCCCCAAAAAAGGATGCCCTTCAACGGCATGCGCGTAATCAAAATATTTGGGATGTTGTTCTGGACAAAAATACACCGTGGCAAAGAGTTCTTGCAGCAAAATGATCTCCGCCCCTGCGCTGGCGGCTTTTCGCACCGTCGCTTCCGCCTGATCAAGATTAGCCTCAACATCCCAGCCAAGAGCCATTTGTGTTACCGCGACTGTTGGCATTATTGCCCCTCCATTCCCATCAAAAGATTTACCGTATTGGTGCCAACTTCGCTCACCGCATAGCCGCCTTCCATCACCGTCAAAGTGGGCAGATTTAAGGTGGCAATCCGGCGCCCCATATCAATGAAATCCGCGCTGGTGAGTTTGAAAAAACTGATCGGGTCTTGTTCAAACGTATCAGCACCAAAAGACACCACCAATGACTCCGCCCCAAACGCGCGAATCCGCTCAAGCGCGTGATCCAACGCCTCACTCCATTTCGCATATGGCGTTTTGGGTGGCATGGGATAATTGACGTTATAGCCTTCACCCGCCCCAAGGCCAGTCTCCTCCGCATAGCCTAGAAAATAAGGGAAAGCTTCAGCAGGATCACCGTGAAGAGATAAGAACAGCACATCATCGCGATCATAGAAAATCGCTTGCGTGCCGTTGCCATGATGAAAATCGACATCGAGGATCGCGACTTTCGCCGCGCCTTGATCGCGCATATGCTGGGCCGCAATGGCGGCGTTGTTGTAAAAACAATATCCGCCAAATTGATCCTTCGAGGCGTGATGCCCCGGCGGGCGGCAAAGCGCAAACATCATCTGCGCTTTTCCCGTGCTGATCGCGTCGGCGGCGGTCAATGCCACTTGCGCCGACGTATATGCCGCTTCCGCCGTGCCATTGGAAATCGACGTTTCGCTCGCCAGCGTGTAATACCCCATTTTTCCGTCAATAAACGATGGTATCCGCGGCGATGGCATGGATCGCGACGGCCAAACACTTGCGATAGCCTCGCCCTTGAAGCCAGCCTCAACCCATTCCTTCCAGCAGGTTTCAATGAACGCGACATAGCCTTCATCATGGATGGCGGTGATCGCCGCGCGGCCAAAATCTTTAGGCGGGTGGATTGTCCCTAGCGATGTTTTCTCAATCGCTTCAAGAATAAAATCCATCCGTTCTGGGCATTCAAACGGCGGCAACAACTCCCCGCCATAAAGTTCGGTTTTGGAGGCGCGTTTGCGATGATCTTCCGAATAAATAATATCCATTATCTCAATACTCCCTGTTGCGTGAACCTTGATGTTTTCTAATCTTCTAGCGCGATGACCTCGCGGCGGAAGCATGGCTCGTCACCATGATCCGGGGCATCGAGTTCCATGGCGTAACGATGGCCAGCATAAGTCGCCCAAGCAATCGGCGCGGGGGCGGCGGCATCACCGATTAATTTGACCGATCTAATCCCCGCATCTTGCCATTCGGCTTGCCGAGATTTGACCCCTTGCCAAAGCGCATCATCGCCATCACGCGCCGTCACCATCACCACCGCGTTAGCAGCAAGTTCCGAGGTTTTGCCCGAATAAACACAAGCCAAAGTGACGTGATCATCCGCCACCGCATTCACGCGATTTGAACAGCGCAAATTGATGCCTTTATCAATGAGGCGCGCTTGAATAAAGCCTTGTTCTAACGTATTATGCGTCCATTCCGACACGCAATTGGCGGGAGTGATCAAGGTCACCTCACATCCTTTTTCCCGCAACAATTCCGCCATGACGCCGCCCATATAATAATGATCATCGTCATAGATAAGGACGTGTTTTTGCGTCATCTGGTCACTAGGAAAATCACCGGCCATGATGTCATCGGGCGTATAAAGCGGCATGGCGGCGCTGATCGGGATTGGCTTAAGATGCGCCCGCGCTGTACCATCACGGCGCCAGATCGACCCCGTGGCGATGCAAATATGCTGAA
>CAYNQW010000240.1:0-2701 GCA_964399415.1 uncultured Hyphomicrobiales bacterium | reverse complement strand
CAACAAGGTTGAAGCTCATGTTGTTTTGACGGAAGTAGTCGGTGATGTTCAATTCAGTGGTTGTACCGGTGTTGGTGCAGATGTTTGCGCCATCAAGTTGCGTGGCAGAAGTCGCACCAAGAGCCGTTGGCACCATCATGCCTTGACCATCATAGTAGTTCACGCCAGCGAAGTTTAGGCCCAACTGGGTGTCACGAGTCATGGTCCAAGTGGTGTTGCGTGACAAAATGTCGATTTCACCAGAGGACAATGCTGTGAAGCGCTGCTTAGCGGAAAGTGGAGAAAACTTCACTTTGCTTGCATCACCAAAAACAGCAGCGGCGACGGCGCGGCAGAAATCAACATCCAGACCGGTCCAGTTGCCGCTGTCATCAGCGTTTGAAAATCCTGGAAGACCTTGGGAAACACCACACTGAATGAAGCCCTTATCTTGAACTTGTTTCAGTGTTGAGCCACCATGGCCATCAGCAAGAGCGTTAGAAGCCAGTGCTACACCAGCAATACCAACGAGTGCGGTAGTAATTTTTTTCATATCATCCCTCTCAGATAATTAAATTCTGGTCAGACCAGATTACTGTTAACATAGCGATAAAATCGAAACATTCAACAGTCTATTATGATCAGATACATAAGATAATTTTACCAAAACATTAAAAGAATGACAAAAATCAAAGAATTTTAATTACAAACGAACCAAAAAGAACAATTTGACCATTGAATTAAAAATGATGTCTTATAAACCATCTAACTTTACGGCAACACTCATGACCAAAATAAGCAAAAACACCATCGCCACCCATGCAGGCCTTAATCCAGATGATAATTACGGCATCCCTAATCCGCCAGTTTATCATACATCCACCATCTTAAAGCCTAATCTTGATGATTATCGTCAGCATCGCGGGCAATATGATTATGGACGTTTGGGGACGCCAACCAGCGAAGCCACGGAAAAAGCCGTGGCGGCACTGTACGGATGTGATGAGATCGTTGCCGTGCCTTCAGGGCTTGCCGCGATCACCACGGGTGTTTTGGCGGTTGTCAAAGCCGGCGATCAAGCCCTATTCCCAGATTCGTTATATGGTTCTGGACGCCGATTTGTTGAACATGTGTTGCCACGCATTGGCGTTGACGTGGTGTTTTATGATCCCATCGCGCCCATCTCGTCTCTAGAAGACCTCACCACCAAAAACACTAGCCTGATTTATATTGAAACCCCTGGCAGTCTGACCTTTGAAATGCAGGATACCAAAGCCATTGTTGCCTTAGCGCATTCCAAAGGAGCCTTGGTGGCGGCGGATAACACTTGGGGAACCGCGCTTTATTTTGATGTCTTTGGGCATGGGATTGATCTTGTGATTGAGGCTGGCACCAAATATATCTCTGGCCATTCGGATGTCAGCATTGGCTTTGTTGGCGGCAATGGCGATGTTGGCAAAGCGATCCGAAACTATGCCATTAATATTGGATTATGCGTTGCCCCTGATGATCATTATTTGGCTTTGCGCGGCTTACGCACCATGCCCTTGCGCATGAAGCAGTCTGAAAAGAATGGTCTTGCGCTGGCACGGTGGATTGAATCGCAACCCGAAGTCGTGGGGATGCTCCATCCCGGCCTAGAAAGCCACCCTCAGCATCATCTTTGGAAGCGGGACTTCACCGGTTCTTGCGGGTTGTTTAGTTTTATTCTGGACGCTGGAATCCCAGACGCGTCGGTTGATGCCATGGTGAACAACCTGAAACTCTTTGGCATTGGCGCATCTTGGGGTGGTTATGAAAGTTTGATCAGCGAAGGCCAATTCAAGCGCAGTGTTTCCGCCCGTCCCAATGGGCGCGTCATCCGCATCTATGCCGGGGTCGAAGACACAGACGATTTGCTAGCCGATATTGAACAAGGCTTTGATAAAATGCGGAAAGCGTGAATCCAAACGCTAAAGCGCTAAAATTATTCCACCCAAGCGGAACTCCGGCGGCGGCGCATATCCCCGTTCATCATGCTGCTGATGGCTTCGGCTAAGCCTTTTTGAGCATCGCGGTTTTTCTTTAACACAGGGTCTAGGGGGATAACGATATCACCATCCGCCCGTAATATTGGTTTTTGATAATCATCAAAATCCGCCAAAAGCGTTTTAATTTTATCCAGCAATTGCTCTTCTTGCGTTAATTCATGGCTCATCAGATACATCCTTCGGTCGTCATCACTGTACGTTGCTTATGCAAAAACCATGCACAATCCATCTTCTTTAGAAGAATAACATCACCACCAATACAACGCATAAAAGCGCCGAAAGGCCAAGCAATAGTGACCCGCTGATTTCAATAAACTTTGCCAAATAGTAGATGATTTTTCGCATTACAGCCTCAAACTATATTATTAACTACATCCATTATTTACCTGTAAATGTTTGTTTTTTCTTATTTACAAACGCATGAACACCTGCCAAACCATCACTGGTCTTGGCTGATGCCGCAATCTGTTGAGTTTCCAATTCCATTTGCCCTTCAAGGGAGGCGTGAAAAGATTGCTGAACCATATGCTTAATGCGACCAAGGGTGATTGTGGCAATTTGATCTGCACAATCAACGGTCAGGGTTTCATAACTTGCTGGGATTAGTTTCATGACAATCTCCATCAAGATGGCGATCCCGGCAGGACTCGAACCTGCAACCTGCTGATTAGAAGTCAGCTGCTCTATCCAGT
>CAYNQW010000239.1:0-2714 GCA_964399415.1 uncultured Hyphomicrobiales bacterium | reverse complement strand
GACGCCACCCATTCGCCGATGTTCCATCAATGCGAAGGCTTGGTGATTGGCAAAGATATCCATATGGGGCATCTGAAAGGCTGTTTAATTGATTTTTGCCGTGCGTTTTTTGGCGTTGATGATTTGCCGGTGCGGTTTCGCCCGTCTTATTTTCCTTTTACGGAACCTTCTGCAGAAGTTGATATTGGGTGCAGTCGCGAAGGTGGCGGTCTCAAAATCGGCGCTGGTGATGACTGGCTCGAAATTTTAGGCAGCGGCATGGTCAATCCTAAAGTTCTTGAAAATTGTGGGATTGATCCCAACGAATATCAAGGGTTTGCCTTTGGCATGGGGTTGGAACGGATCGCCATGTTAAAATATGGCATTCCAGACCTGCGGCCTTTTTACGACAGTGATTTGCGCTGGATGCGCCATTATGGTTTTGTGCCGTTTGATCCGCCTTCGATTCATCTGGGGTTGGGGGCTTAAATGAAATTTACGTGGTCTTGGCTGAACGATCATCTGGAAACCGATGCCGAAATGGCCACGATCCTTGATGCCTTGCCGATGTTGGGGCTTGAAGTCGAGGCGGTTGTTGATCAATCCGAACAATTAAAGCCCTTCACCATTGCTAAAATCACCGCCGCCTCAAAGCATCCCAATGCTGATAGCCTTCAGGTTTGCACGGTTGATACAGGCAAGGGCACCATAGAGGTTGTTTGCGGTGCACCGAATGCGCGTGCTGGAATGGTTGGCGTATTTGCGCCTGTTGGGTCTTATGTGCCCGGCATTGACCTGACGTTAACCGAAGCGGATATTCGCGGTGTGACTTCGCGTGGCATGATGTGTTCGGAACGTGAGATGATGCTCTCTGATGAGCATGACGGCATCATTGAATTGGATGATGACGCGCCTTTAGGGGCGAGTTTTGCTGAATATGCGGGTCTTGATGATCCGATGATTGAAATTGCCATCACCCCCAACCGGGCGGATTGTCTTGGTGTCCGCGGGGTGGCTCGCGATTTGGCGGCGGCAGGTTATGGCACATTAAAGCCGCTAAAAGACGCAGCGATCAAAGCAGAAGGCGAAAGCCGCATTCAGTGGAAGATTGATCTTGATGCTGATCATCAACATTTGGCGCCGCGGGTTGCAGGGCGTACCTTTTCAGGGGTGCAGAACGGCGCCTCACCAAAATGGATGCGCCAACGACTAGAAGCGGTGGGTCAACGTCCGATTTCCGCGCTGGTTGATATCACCAATTACATCATGCTGGATTTAGGGCGACCTCTTCACGCTTATGATGCTGATAAAATTCATGGCGATACGCTGATCATTCGTCTGGCGAAACATGGGGAAGAATTTACCGCGCTGAACGAAAAAACCTATCGTTTGGATTCGACGATGCTGACCATTGGCGATGCCAATGGCGCTGATGATTTGGCAGGAATTATGGGCGGTGAGCGAACAGGGGTGTCGGATGCGACCACCAATATGTTCCTTGAAATCGCAATTTTTGATCCGATTAGCGTGGCCACCACAGGACGTAAACTGAACCTCAATTCTGACGCTCGCTATCGTTTTGAGCGCGGCTTAGACGTGACGTCTCCCGATTGGGCGATGGATTATGTTTCTGCCATGGTTTTAGAAATTTGCGGTGGTTCCGCAAGCGCGCGCCATGTTGTGGGTGAGGGCGCTAATTGGCAACGCCAAATCACCTTCCGTCCTTCGCGTACCGCTGAATTGACCGCCGTTGAGGTGGCTCCTGCAAAACAAGCTGAAATTCTCGAAACTCTCGGTTTTACCGTCGATCAATCGCAAGCGGATGAATGGTCGGTTCAGCCTCCGCCATGGCGCGGGGATATTGTTGGTGCTGCTGATTTGGTGGAAGAGATTGTCCGCATCACTGGGTTTGACGCGATCCCTGAAGTGGCTTTGCCGCGTCTTTCGGTGGTTGCCGCGCCAGCCGTTGATGCCGCCCAAAAGCGTCCCCATACCATCCGCCGTTTATTGGCCAGCCGAGGGATGATGGAGGCTGTAACCTTTTCCTTCCTCGACGCGAAAACAGCGCAACAATTTGATGGTGGTGATGCCGCGTTGACCTTGGTGAATCCTATCAGCGCTGACTTGGACACGATGCGGCCATCCATCATGCCTAATCTGTTGGCGGCGCTGATGCGCAATACCGCGCGCGGCGAGAGCGATGCCGCGATCTTTGAGGTTGGACCAATCTTCCCCAGCGATGGTGCCGATGATCAGCGCACCAGCGCATCAGGTCTGCGCCACGGCATGACCGCTCCCCGCGAATGGAGTGGTATGGCGCGGCCGGTGGATTGGGCGGACGCGCGTGGCGATGCCATGGCGGTGCTTGCTGCCCTTGGGATCAATACCGCTAGCCTTCAGACCGTTGCTGAAGCGCCGCATTGGTATCACCCTGGGCAATCAGGCGCGCTATGCCAAGGCCGCAATGTCTTGGCGCATTTTGGCGCGATCCATCCCGCGGTGTTGGATGAATTTGACCTCAAAGGCCCAGCCGCGGGTTTTGAGATTATCCTTGAGCATATCAACTTGCCAAAATCAAAAGGGCCTGCGCGTCCATTGGCGCAACTCTCACCCTATCAGCAAGTCAGCCGCGATTTTGCCTTTATGCTGAAGCGTGAAGTGACGTCTGAACAATTGTTGCGGGCGATCAAAGGCGCGGGCAAACCGCTGGTATCTGAAGCGGTGGTGTTTGACGT
>CAYNQW010000238.1:0-2714 GCA_964399415.1 uncultured Hyphomicrobiales bacterium | reverse complement strand
GCACCCACACGCACTAGTGGACGCAAATGATCACGTCTCACAAGGCTATGAAGTAGGGACGGAAAAGCAAATCACTTATCGACCCAATAGTTAACAGCGTGAAGTTTGATCTGCAACAACTCTTTCGCTAGACATCTGAGAAACTCAACAAAGGCAAAATGTTTGTCAACTCTTAAAAATGAGCCAACGTTCATCTCGTTCTTACACCCTAAAAATCTCAGCAGGTTTGCCGACCAATTCGTAGCAGGAAGGATCGAGCCTGGCGAAGTCCGCCGGATTGTGGGTCACCACAATAATTGGAACCCGAGACTCAGTGCTCGCAGCCTGAATGTTCGTGATTAGCCGTCCGACGTTCTCTGGGTCAAGCGATGCTGAGGGCTCATCAAGCAGTAATAACCCTGGTCTGGCAAGAATTCCGCGAACAATGGCAATCCTTCTCTGCATCCCGAGAGAGAGCTGACCAGGACGAAGACTTGAGACATGTGATAAATCGAATAAATCGAGCCACTGCTCATGTAGCCGTTCATCGTTACAAACAATTTTTAGATTCTCAGTCACTGAAAGCCATGGCAATAAAGTTGGCTCTTGGAAAACTAAACGCGCATTTAGCGCGGCGTTGTGAAGACAGATACCGCGCAACAATGTTGTTTTGCCAATACCGGAATTTCCACTGATCAGTGAGACAGGTGAGTCACAGGATAGATCTCCTGCGCGCACGATCAATTGGTTACCAAACCAACAATCAGGCCAGCTGATCATCTTTCCGCCACTGCTGCACGCGCTGTTCAAGTGGCCGTACAGCTACCCACTCGATTAACTGCATCGCGATCATAAAACTCAACGCGTAGGCCAAAATCATATCGACCTCAAAAAGCTGGAAATAAAGATGAACCTGAAAACCAATACCAGACGACCGACCCAATAGCTCAACCACAAGAATAATCTTCCAGGTCAGTGACAACCCGGTCCTCAATGCGGTAAACAAAAAAGGTTCTAGCTGAGGGATCCAGATCAACCGAACCCTTTGGATCCAAGATAATCGATAGATCGAAGCGAACTCGTCATATCTGGTCTCAAACTGTCTCACGCCGTCACGAACATTGGTCGCTATAAGTGGCGCCTTGTTGATAACAACAGCCAAAACCGCAGCCCACTCAGTCATTCCCAAACCCAGATAACAGATAACAATAATGACCAGCGCAGGCATGTTGAGAAATGTGTTGACCCACGGCCAAAACCAGCGATCGAGTGTATCTGATCGACCGAGCGCGACCCCGATCGCAATCCCCACGGCCCAAGCCAAACCGAACGCCACAAGCACCCTGCCGAACGTGGCACCCAAGTGTATCCACAACTCACCATTGGCACCCTCTTGCAGAATTTTTTGGCCGACCGCAACCGGGCCCGGAAACGCATCCGACTGCGCCAGGTGGCTCGTGATCCCCCAAGTGATCACGAGCACGACTAGTGAGATTGTGGTGGCGAATCGCATGCTAGTTGTTTAGTTAGATGCAAAGAACGCTCCAGTATCCAAAACCGTATTGGGCTTAATAAGTTTGCCGTCGCCGTATGATCTCATCAGCTCAAACATTGCCTGCGCGGACTCGAAATCAAACGAATCACCAGGAGCGCCTTGCCTCCACGCAAGCCGAAGCGCTTGGAACTCCTTATCTGATTTCGCCTTGATTAACCCTTTTAATGGCTCCCAGGCAGCGTCGTTGGTTTTCAAAACTACCTTGGCCTCGCGAGAAGCTTGTCGCAACCCCTCGGCAAGTTTTGGATTCTTTAAAGCCCAAGACTCCTTGAATACGTATCCTAGCAGGGGTGTTTCGGCAGACAGACCGAGTTCGCCTGCTGCATCCTGAACATCGACAACTCGTTTGAAACCTTTCGCCTCTAGCTTTGCGAGGAAGTGCCAGAAATTGATCACCGCATCGACTTCACCTGACATAGCCTGCTTGAACAAAAGCGGTGGCGCACCGAAAACTAGTTCGTTTTGTGAAGCCAAGTCAATACCGTAACGCTTTTTCGCTATAGCTTGGATCACGATCCAACTCTTATCTACCGGGCCACCTGCGATACCGATCCGCTTTCCTTCTAAATCTTTCAAACTACTGATGGAACTCTTTGGCCCTACCATCAGACTGCCGACGGCTTTTGAGTATGGAGTGAATTGGTAGTCCCTACCCTCGCTTCGTTGGTTAGCTACCCAAATCCAGTCTGTAACTATAACGTCGACAGCGTCGTTCTGTATGGAAAGGGTAGAAGCTTGTTTCCCTGCTACATCAACAACCTCAAGATTAAAACCATTCTTTTTATCGAGCTCTAGACGTTTGATAGTCTCCAGCTCCCACTTCACCGTCCCAAACTTCAAAGCGGCGAGCTTTACGTCTGGAAGAGTATTCGCGAAACCTGATGTCGCATAGAGACACGCGACGCAGGCGAATAGTGTTTGTAATAACCTCATTAAAAAGACTCCTTCCGTTCTCAGGTGCTACTGTTCGATCAATGTTTCCCATCTTATCGTTTTTTTTAAGGTCAGCCGTAGTAACGGGTTGTTTCTATAAAAAAACAACAGTTGATCTACATTCATTGGTTGTACCTTGGGGAGAAGTTTCCAATAACAACCGTTTTACCGATTACACGTCACTTCTTGTTCGCCTTTAGCCTTTAGCCTTTAGCCTTTAGCCTTTAGCCTTTAGCCTTTAGCCTTT
>CAYNQW010000237.1:0-2720 GCA_964399415.1 uncultured Hyphomicrobiales bacterium | reverse complement strand
GATGTGAAAGTGACAATCACTGATTATGATTCAAACGATACCGCGCTGGCAAAAATTCGCGCGGGCGCCCATGGCTTTGACATGGCTGTTCCTTCAGCCAGTTATATGCCGATTTGGATTAGTGAAGGTCTCTTGCTTGAAACAAACCCGAGCCAGATGTCCAATTATGGCAATGTGCGGGATCAATTCAAAAGCCCTGAATGGGACCCGGGCCACCGCTATTCCGTTCCTTATCAGTGGGGTACTGTAGGGGTGATCGTCGATACGTCTCTTTACAATGGCGATATCAACAGCTGGTCGATGGTGTTTGATCCGCCGGAAGCTCTGTCTGGCAAGATCAATGTTGCACCGGAAATGAAAGACCTTATTGATGCCGCGCTGAAATATACAGGCGGAGACCCTTGCACAAGCGACAAGGGCGCTTTGAAGAAAGCTCGTGATGTTCTGATCAAAGCCAAGCCGCATTGGTTGTCCATGGATTATGGTGTGATTGAAAAATTTGCTGGCCGTGATCTAGGGGCTTCTCTTTACTGGAACGGTGCGGCTTTCCGCGCGCGCGAGAAAAACACCGATGTCCGTTTCGGTTATCCAAGAGAAGGTTATCCGATGTGGATGGACGCTGTGGTTGTCCTTAAGGATGCCAAGAATGTTGAAAACGCTAAATTGTTCCAGAACTTCTTGATGGAACCTGAAAATGCTGCATTGGCATCGGCATTTGCGCGTTACGCCAACGGCATCAAAGGATCCGAACCCTTTATGCCTGAAGACATGAAGGGCGCCCCTGAGGTTGAAATTGCCGCTGAGCATGTGCCAAACGGGTTCTTTTCCAAGACCTGTTCGCCTGAAGTGACCGAAATGTATTCGGCCATTTGGACGGAACTGCAGAAATAATCACAAGGCCGGATGGCTAGGTTCAGATCGCTAGAAAAGGTGATCGTAACATAACAGAAATAGAGGCAACCCTGCGTTGCCTCTATTTTTTTCATATCGTTTCAAAAGTTGGTGTTTAATGCAGGCGACGGATCAACTCAATCTGCTTGTCATGCCAAGGCATCGCCATTTCAATCTGCCGTGCCAGCCCCATCAGCATTTCGTCTTCGCCAAACCTAGCCGCAAAATGAACCCCTATGGGCAAATCACCCTCAGCCCAATGCAAAGGCAAAGACACGGCCGGTTGACCTGAAGCATTGAACACCGCCGTGTATGGCGAATAGGCAAACACACCGTTCGGGCCATTGCGGTAATCCATGAAATCTGTATTCACAGGCTTAAACCGTCCAATCGGCGCGGGAGGTTCAGCAAGCGTTGGGCTGAGCAACACATCAAAATCTTGCAGCACCGCTGCCATCCGGCGACCAAAAGCATGCACCGTATTGATGGATTCCAGATAATCCGCTCCGCTCACTTCTAGGCCCAATTGAACCGCGCCATAGGTCACGCCATCGACATCATCAGGCGTGAGCGTGTCTATGGGTTTTTTTGCCCGCACCGAAAGCAAGGTGCCGGCCGCGACAATCTTTGTCCAAGCAAGCATCATCTCCCGGACATTTTTTGCGACGGTTGTTTCCCAAATTTTTACATCATGGCCAAGGCCGCTGAGTATCTTGGCTGTTTGCCGAGTGGCTTCCACGCATTCCGGATGGACGGGATTCCCCATGAAATCAGTTTCAAGAACCGCAATACGCAGGGCTTTGGGTGTGGTCTCTAGGGCTTGCATGAAACTGGATTCTAGCGGCGGCGCCCAATATGGCGCGCCGAGATCAGCCCCTGAACAGAGATCAAGCATCAAGGCTGTGTCACGCACCGATCGGGTGAGAAATCCGTCAATGGCCATCCCAGCCCAGCCTTCACCAACCCCGGGGCCATCCGGCAATCTTGCGCGGGTTGGCTTAAACCCAACAAGACCGCAGCTGGACGCTGGAATACGAACGGAACCACCGCCATCCGATCCATGGGCAACGGGAACAACCCCCGCCGCCACCGCCGATGCTGACCCGCCCGAAGAGCCGCCGCTGGTATGCCCGGTATTCCAAGGGTTGCGCGTCGGCTCGCCATAAACCCCAGCCTCGCTGGTCGGACCGATGCCTAATTCTGGCGAATTGGCGCGCGCAAAAGGAATCAACCCTGCTTGACGCATCCGCGTATAGATTGATGAATCATACGAATAGACCGTGTCACGATAAAGCCTTGAGCCGTTATGCGACGGAAAATCCTTGGCCTCTGCCCCCAAATCCTTCAGCAATGTCGGCACCCCGTATAGCGGAGCATCTGGATCGGTGCTTCCAATCAGTTCAATCGCTTTTTCGTGTTGAACATGCACAACAGCCTGCAACGACGCATTGAGCCGCTCGGCTCGGGCTAAACTGGCTTTAAGCATCTCTTCCGGTGTGATCTCACCTTGCTTAATTTTTGCCGCCAAGTCGATGGCATCACATTCAAACAATTCATCCATGGCACTATCCTCAAAAAATTATTGGGTATTATAACACAATGGTCATGCTTATCTTATCAGCTTCTGGTCATGGCTTGACATATACAACAGCCATGCTCAGAATTTATCAATTCATTAGTGTGAGATAATACAATATCAGCATCATATAAAAACAACGATCACAAACCAACTGAACTGTCAGGGTCAGACGGTGAAATCTTTCAACGAATGCCACGGATGGAATGGGATCGGCCGCCTTGGAATCGCTGGAGTTTTCAGCGCATCCGTG
>CAYNQW010000236.1:0-2751 GCA_964399415.1 uncultured Hyphomicrobiales bacterium | reverse complement strand
GGCTTGACGAACGGCTAAGCGCAAAGATCATCAACACGGCCTTGAAAACACAAATCGCTGGGGTGGTGGTGATCTGCACGATCATGGGTTTAATGCTCACGTATTTCTTGCCGTGATGGCTTTGATATAATGCCTCAAAACTCAATCACCAAAATGTTCTAGCGTTTCGCTATCTCTTTCGCGGATTTGCTGGGTGGCGCCCTTCAACATTGCCGCCACCTCTTCTAAGCGGTCGGCATATCCATAACGATTTGATGAAAACCCATCTTTGCCAAAAACATCATCCAACATCCGTTGCCCTTGGATGGCGATATGGCGGCTGTATTCTGCCGTGACCACTTCTTCAGGGTCAGCAAAACGCAATTGGTCATAGCGGGTAAAATCCGGGAAATGAGGGTCTTTCGGAATGTAGCCATTGACCATGGTGATGCGTTCCCCCGGCGCGGTTAGCCCTTTGGCTTGATGCACCACCATATTGCCTTGCTGCATGATGGCATAACCCGGGCCGGGCATGGTGGGGCTGACGACCTTAGCCGGATCAAGCGGTTTGCCGGCTTTACGCAAGGCGGCGACCTCATGCTTGGTGCCGCGGTAATATTGGAATGCGCCGCCTTCATTTTTCTTGGGGTCAGTGACAAACATGACATAATCATAGCGCAGGGTATCGACATGCCATTTATCAACATTTTCGCCAATTTTATCAGGGGCGTAGTTCAGATGACCCATTTGATGGGGGATAGTATGCGGCAGCAAATCCACCCCGCAAATTTCAGAAATAAACGCGGTCACATCAGGGCTCATGCAAAGGTCGCGAAGGAATGTTGACCGATACACCCCGCCGCGCATATTGCGTTGAATGCGAGGGTTGCTGGTGGTGAAGGCTTCGAGTTGTTTGCACACGTCATAGAGACAAGCCGCGCCTTCGTCGCTTAAAATACGAAAAATATCTGTGGCGGCAAAATCCGAAGGGCAGGTGGCAATCTCATCCGCCGAATAACCAAATTCGGTCAAGGAGATGATCTCATTTGGCTTTTCCAGCGCAAGATGACGCGCAGGGTTAAACTCAGGCTCTTTCGCGAGAGGTTCAACCCCATGGGGGCGATGATCAAAATCAATAGAAAGCATGAACACAACTCCTGATTTTCATTGCGTTTCTTCTATTTTTTGATGTTCAATGAAATTGTCAATCAGAAAGGAATGCGTCATGGCCAAAAAACGTGTTGCCATGGAATTGGGCATGGGATCTTCCTTGCGCCATCAAGATTATACGAAAGCTGGTCTTCGCGCTGTGGAAAACGCTTTGTGGCATAATGCCCTAAGCATGGCGGATGCTTTTGGCTTTCCGAAAGAGTCGATGATCATTGATGTCGATATTGCTGTTCAAAACCCCGACGCTGTTGATCGGCAATCTATTGCAAAAGTGTTCCCCTATGGGCAAGTGACTGTCACCGCTTCTCAAGGTGGGCTTGATGTTGAAAAGCCAGATGGCGACGGCGTCACGGTCATTGCTCATGCCGCGATTGTTGTGTCTTTTGATATGGAACCAGCCCCAAAGACTCATCATCAACAAGGAGGAGAATAGCCATGAAACGCATGATCCTTGAAATGGGGGCTGGGAATGATCTTTACGGCGAAGACTACACCAAAGCTGCCCGCCGAGCGGTGCAAGACGCTTTGCATCATTCCTCGTTGATTTTGTTTCGTTCTCTAGATTACGACCATGCTGACATGCAGGTTCATGTTACGATCGGTGTGCAAAAGCCTGATCAAGTGGATGCGGAGGTGGTGGCCGCTGATTTGCCTCGTGGGCGGGCGCAGGTTCGCGTTGTTCAAGGGGGGCAGAATGTTGTCGATGCCGATAATGGCACGGTTAGTGTCATAGCCACCGCAGCGGTCGAGGCTTGGCTGGATATTAATGAAAAAGATTGGGTTTTATCCGGCAAATAGCATAAATCAGTTTAAATTCTGCGGATCAGCCTTTAAAAACATTAGAATTTTGTATAAAACCTTGACAGATTTCTCCCCAATTGTTGAGATAACAACAATTCGGAATAATAATCCGTTTAACTAGTTAAAGATTGGGAGAAATGATCTTGAACATTACAAGTAAAATTGCACTTGCGTCTGCAGCGCTTGTGTCTGTTTCATTGACCGGCTCAGCGATTGCTGACGTCAATGTTGTATCTTGGGGTGGTGCATACACCGCTTCTCAGCAAAAAGGTTACGAGCCGACTTGGACCGGCGAAAAAATCAATTGGATCAACTACAACGGTGGCCTTGGCGAAGTTCGCGCTCAGGTTGAATCCGGCAATGTCCAGTGGGACATCGTAGACGTGCTTCCTGGCGAAGCTCGCGTTGGATGTGACGAAGGCCTTTTTGAAGAAATTCCAGATGAGTATCGTTTGCCAACACCTGATGGTGTAGCCATGGAAGACGATTTGATGGTGCCACTGCCAAACAAATGTGTGGTTCCTCAAATTTGGTGGTCATACGCTGCGTTCTTCAGCGAAAATGATTACCCATCAAATGGTAAGACAAAGCATCAGCCAAGCTTCGGCGTTCAGCCAAAGACCATCAATGACTTCTTCGATGTTGAAAAATTCCCTGGCAAGCGTGGTATCCACACTTGGGGTAACGCTTTGATCGAAATGGCATTGGTTGCTGATGGCGTTGAAATCGCAGACGTTTATGACGTGATGGACACCGCTGAAGGCATCGATCGTGCTTTTGCTAAACTGGACACCATCAAAG
>CAYNQW010000235.1:0-2790 GCA_964399415.1 uncultured Hyphomicrobiales bacterium | reverse complement strand
TCTTGCCGTATTCGTGACCCTCGATGTTCGAGTTGTACCCGGTGAAAAAACTCTTGGCTTTGCGTAATAACGCGCCTTCGTACATTTGTTTAACGTGCTCGAACCACGCTGCCTCAGCTGCCTCCTCGACATCGAACCGTTGGTAGCCGTGTGTCCACATGTACTCAAGGAAAGGCGTGACCCAATCGACGCTCTGCTCTGCGCTGCGCGGGAAGTTCGCTGCTGCGGTTTGCGGCCCCATAACCATCAGCAAGTTTGGGAAGCCGCCAATCATTACGCCAAGATGAGTAATAGGTCCTTCGGCCCACTTTTCGCGCAGCCGCTCGCCGCCCACTCCCTGAATATCGATCTGATCGAAAGCCCCTGTGAACGAATCGAATCCGGTGGCGTAAACAATGACGTCAAACTCAAACGATCTATCGCTGGTTTGGAGCCCCGTAGGCGTGATACGAGCAATTGGCGTCTCAGTGGCATTCACAAGCTCGACGTTGGAGCGGTTGTAGGTCTCGAAATAACCAGTCTCAAGAGGTAATCGCTGCACACCAAAACCGTGATCCTTTGGAATCAGCCGCTCTGCAAGCTCAGGGTCATTCACACGCCGACGAATACGGTCGGCGATGTAGTCGGATATCTCCGCATTAGCTTTTTCGTCGGTGAATATCTCCGGGAAGTTTTCAAGCCAGATACCGAAGCCCGGCTCGTCATAGAGTCTGTCCCACAGCTCGCGCCGCTGCTCTGGACTCACGTCGTAAAAGCTACGGCTGTCGAATTCATGTTCAAACCCGCCCGGACTGCGCGCGCAAGTGGCAAAAATCTCATCGTAGCGTTCACGTATCGCTGCCATCTCAGATTCGGAGATGGGCTCGTTGTTCAAAGGCGCTGCCCAGTTTGGGCGACGCTGGAAAACGGTCAGTTGTTCCGCGACTTTCGCCACTTCTGGAATGATTTGAATCGCCGTCGCACCGGCACCGATAACGGCGACACGTTTGCCTGTCAGGTCAAGAGGCTCATGAGGCCAGTTTGCAGCATGAAAAGATGCACCGTTGAAACTGGCCATGCCCTCGAACTTCGGTAGTGATGGGGTCGACAGCGTTCCCATCGCAGTGATGACGAAACGGGTCGTTATCTCACGCCCGTCCTCTAGTCGAATCGTCCAGTGGTCTGCATCCTCATCAAACACCATCGCATCGACCCTGCAGCCAAACTGCATGTGTTTACGCAAATCAAATTTGTCTGCTACGAAATTCAGATAGGACAGCGTCTGTGCCTGCGGCGAAAACTTCTCGGTCCAGTGCCACTCATCCAGCACTTCCCTGGAAAACGAGTAACCGTAGGTGTAGCTCTCTGAATCAAATCGTGCACCCGGATATCGATTGTTGTACCAGGTGCCACCAAGGTCGGCGTTGGTGTCCAGCACCGTCGCGCGAACACCGAGATCTGCCAGGCGCTTGATCTGGTACATCCCGGACAAACCTGCTCCGATGATGACCACCTGGTAATCGAGGTGCTCGTCATTGTTAACGTTGTTTGACCCAATCTTCTGTTCTGTCATGTGCGCGGTTCGCTATGTTGGTCTAAGGTTTAATTGCGGTTGCGCTAATCGGGCAAACCGAGAACACGCTTCGCGATAATATTGAGCTGAATCTCAGCAGTACCACCGGCAATTGTTAACGACTTCTGTTGAAGCCAGGTGCGAGTGTGCTTGAGCGCTTCTTTCGGGAACTCATCGCCTTCCCATCCAAGGCCGTTGGAACCCAAAGCTGATAGATGTAATTCATCACGCTCTTGCTTTGACAGTGTCCCGATCAACTTGACAACTGACGATGTAAAACCCGGTGCCCGTGCTTGTGCTTCCTCAATCGCTCGCCGCTGGGTCAGCTCAAAAGTTCGCTGCCGCATCTGCCATTTCAGCAGCGCCGAACGCTTGGCGTCGTCCAGAATTCGACCTGTCGTATCGTCGGTGGGTAGCAGGTCACGAAAGATCTCAGGTAGCGGAGTCTCGGCTACTCCGCTCTGGGCCCCCGAAATGTTTATGCCCGCATGGGTGGAGCGTTCGTACTGCAAAAGTCGCTTGCCAACAGTCCATCCTTGATTGACCGGACCGATAATGTCCATGACACTGGCTCTCGCATCTTCGAATAACGTTTCGCAAAATGGACTGTTGCCGCTGATCAATCGAATAGGTCGCACCTGCACGCCGGGCTGATCCATGTCGATGAGGATGAGACTAATGCCGTCATGTTTTGGGGCCGTGTTGTCCGTTCGCACCAGCGCGAAGATGTAATCGCCGTGGGTAGCTTCGGATGTCCAGATCTTGCGACCGTTGATAATGTAATGGTCGCCTTCGCGCTCGGCTTTTGTACTGAGACTGGCGAGGTCAGAACCGGCACCCGGTTCGGAGTAACCCATGCACCACCCACCGTCGCCCCGGGCCATGCCAGGCAACCATCGTGCTTTCTGCTCATCCGTGCCAAATTCCAGGATTGTCGGACCAATATAGTTGACACCCCGGCCAACCAAAGGCGAGCGAGCGTTGATGCGCTGAAGTTCTTCGAGGAGGATCAAATATTGAGCCGAATCAAGCTCGGCACCGCCATATGCCTTAGGCCAGGTGGGGACTGTCCACCCTTTAGCCGCCATATTTTCCAACCAGATGCGACTGTCGGCAGGCAGCTCAACCTTGCGGCTACCCCAGGGAATGACGCCGGGACCGCGGGCACCCGGAGGACAGTTTTCCTGTAGCCAGGCACGGGTTTCATCCCGAAATTCTGTTGTTTCTGACATCTTTTT
>CAYNQW010000234.1:0-2797 GCA_964399415.1 uncultured Hyphomicrobiales bacterium | reverse complement strand
GCACCAAACCCGCGATGCAAATCTGATTGACCATCTTCGCCTGCTGACCCGCGCCGGCGCAGCCGATATGCGTTACCGTCTTGCCATAGGCGCGAATAACGCCTTCAGCCCGGGCAAAATCCGCCGCGTCACCGCCGCACATCACCGTCAAAATACCGTTTTCTGCCCCCGCTTGACCGCCCGAAACCGGGGCGTCGATAAAACCCAAGCCTTTGGCTTTGGCCGTCGCGTAAAGTTCCCGCGCCACCTCAGCAGAGGCGGTGGTGTTGTCGATAAAAATCGCCCCTTCTGCCATGGCCTGAAACGCGCCATCATCGCCAATCGTCACTTGCCGCAAATCATCATCAGCGCCGACACAAGCAAAAATAAATTCAGCCCCTTCGGCGGCGACTTTCGGCGTTGATGCCATGGCGCCGCCATGATCCGCGACCCATGATGCGGATTTGGCGGTGGTACGGTTATAAACGGTGACGTCATGACCCGCCGCCTTCAGATGCCCCGCCATCGGGTATCCCATTACCCCAAGCCCAAGAAACGCTATTTTTGCCATGAAAGCCTCCATATGAACACTTCACGAGAGTGCAAGATTGGGCATCACTTGTCCAGTCGCTCGCAAGCAATTTTACGCTTTTGCCCTGATTTTCGCATGATTATGCCGTGGTCAGCCTGCCATGGATTTGCTATGATATAGCCGCATCATCACGAAGGAAGGCCATCATGCCATCATCCCATCAAGAGGGTTATGAAGTCGATATCATGATCCCAGAAAGCGAAATCACCGCGCGCGTCAACGCCATGTCGCGGGAGATCATGAAGCATTACGCAAAAAGCAAAAAATTGGTGGTGGTGGGGCTGTTGCGCGGCTCGTTCATGTTTATCGCTGATCTGGTGCGGCGGCTCGATTTGCCCGTCGAAGTCGATTTTATGACCGTCTCCAGTTACGGCAGCAGCATGCGTTCCTCGCGCGAAGTTCGCATCCTCAAAGACCTCGATGGCGACATTGAAGATATCGACGTGTTGGTGGCCGAAGACATCATCGACACCGGCCATACCCTGTCGCAAGTGTTGAAAATACTCTCCACCCGCAAACCCAAAAGCCTCGAAGTATGTTGCTTGTTGAACAAACCTTCACGCCGTGAGGTTGAGATTCCCGTCAAATGGATCGGCTTTGACATTCCCGATGAATTTGTCGTGGGTTATGGGATTGATTACGCGCAGCTGAACCGCAACCTGCCGCATATTGGCAAGGTGCGGCTGACCGATGGCTCGGCTTAAAGATACCGCCTCAATATTTTTAGGCTAAGAATTTATCGTCAAACGGATAGCGGGTTAGGTTTTCATACCCATCTTCGGTGACCAAGACTTGATCTTCAAGTTTGATCGAAAACTCCCCACCTTCGCGGCTGACCAACGCTTCCACGCAAAGCACCATGCCCGGCTCCAGCACCGCGTCAAACGCGCCATCGGTGTATTGATCTGGATACGCGATTAATGGCCACTCGTCGCAAAGCCCAACGCCATGAAAGCGGCAAGAGTATTTCTGCTTCTGATAAACCTCCGGCAATTGATGGCCGCCAAAGGTCAATTCATGGAAACTCACCCCCGGCTTCATCAGATTCATATTGGTGGTGATATGCTCAAGCGCCAATTGATAATCTTCTTTCATCTCAGCCGTCGGTTCGCCATCGCCCAAAAACCACGTCCGCGAAATGTCGCTGCAAATCCCGTAGCAACCAATCAAATCCGTATCAAAGGCGAGGATTTCATTATTCTGCACTATGCGAGGGCCACATTCTTGGAACCAAGGGTTGGTGCGCGGCCCTGAAGCCAGCAAGCGGGTTTCAATCCATTCCCCGCCGCGCTCAATATTAGCGGCGTGGAGCACCGCCCAGATCGCGTCTTCTGTCATCCCGGGTTTGGCGGCTTTTTCCATGGCGAGAACCGATTGCTCACAAGCATACATGCCGCAACGCATGGCGTGGATTTCATCTTCGCCCTTGATGACCCGGGCGTGTTCCATCACGACTTCACCATCTTCAACGCTAAGGCCATTGGCCTCGAGGGCGCGAAGACCATGGATCATGATTTTATCCACCGCCACCCGTTTATTATCCCCCAGATGGTCACGCATCAGGCTAGCGATTTCCGCGCCAAAACGTTCAGCCGCATCCCCTGTTCGATCACCGGTGGCAAAATAGAACATTGACGCCCCTGACCGCGATTCCCGCACCAATGGGTTGTGATCTGCTAAAAATGGTGAATTTTTATAGTCCCAGAGGATCATATAACCGCTGGCCATGACCAAACAGGCGCGAAACGGGTTGTGGGTGTTCCACAATTGCATATTCGTCGAATCCGTGGCGTAACGGATGTTCAGCGGATCAAACAACAACACCGCGCCATAGTCACGTTGTTGCAATTGCCCGACGATGCGGTCCAGTCGAAATTGACGCATGGTGGTTAAATTAGGCGCGGTGATGCCCGCCTCTGCCCATTCGTCAAAGGCCAATTGCGTGGGGCCAATTTCAATTCGATTGTTATCGCGGGGTGAGCCATCGGGCATCAACAGGCTGGATGCAGGATGACGGCTTGGGTCGATCTTACGGTTGTCACGAACATGCTGAGTCGTCATGGTGTCACCTCATGGTAGCGCTATCAAAACCGTAAATCGCTTTTTGCCGGCAGGTCAATGCAAAAAAACAGGCGGCCAAAGCCGCCTGAAATTCAGATGAAGAAGCCTTTAGAAATTGAGCGAAATATTCCGGTGTTTCGCAAGGCATCCCGAAATTGCGCTGGC
>CAYNQW010000233.1:0-2808 GCA_964399415.1 uncultured Hyphomicrobiales bacterium | reverse complement strand
CAAATTTATTGCCAAATGAACCGGTGCCGCCAGTGATCAGAATGGTTTTGTTTTTAAACATGCCTGATCTTATCAGCCGAGTGACTAAATTTCATAACCAAAAGCCTTCATGACTTTATTTCCATCTCCTCCAGGTGCGAACATCTCAAGCAATCGTTCGTGAAATCTGATCGGCAACCTCTCTTGCCAACGCGGCATCGATTGCTCTAGCTTGGAATTTACCTGACGGTTTCGTTTGATGTCATGAGCATTGGGCAGGTCATGAATGTTTGCTTGTGATTCCATATTCCATTTTACGGGACGTCTGTGATAATCCAACACATTCTTCTCATGTGTAAGCCCAAGCCAAGAATACAAGTCAGCAAGTACTGTTTGCGGATCTCTCGTGAAATCCTCCAGTCGAATAAGTCGAGTGTCCTCCATGTCCAACTGCCGGAGGCTCATCACAGAATCATCCATATATCGAATGCAGGAGCCTCTAAAATCCTGTGTTCTCTCATAAAGTGAGGCTATTACCTCACGACCATCTCTTGTTGTTATAACAAATCGTGTATCAGGTGATTTTCGACGCACATAATCGACATGCCATACATGGCGAGGCGTCTTCTCCAGCACATACCGTGCGCCTTCCTGAAGCGCTTTCTCGACAAAGTCCTTCCTTAGCCTATCTTCCTTGAAATAACGATTGGCAAGGAGCATGCCGGACTCCATAGGCACAAAATAGATAAGCGAGTGCTCACCAATTACACGCGCGACTATGCTACTGCCTGTGTGTCCACACCCCGCTATATGAATGAATGAGGGGGTCAAGGCATCAATCCATCAATATCCATAGTCACAAGTTCCATGTGCCTTCATGTTTCCGCGCATGATATTGAATAGACATCAAAATCTTTCATCTATCGTGTCTCATGAGTTGATATTCGGCAAATTCCAAATCAAATTGTGTATCAATATCAATTGATCGTTCGATGGGAACCTCATGCATGTAAATTTCCCCATCAAATATATGAGACGCGCTTTTAACAAAGGCGCTGCGCATCACATAGCAGACAGTGGTCACGTCAAAAAATGGTGGTGCGTCCTGACGACGATAGAGATTTTTGTCACTTTTGAAAGGCAACTGACATCGCTGGGTCTGATCAGCCACAACCATATTGAAATATGGATTCCTATGTGCCGTTGTAGCACATAACACGCCATCAGCATCGGTTTTCTGATATAATTTAATTGCACCTTGAACATCATCAACGTGACGCAAAGGAGCCGTTGGAGGAAGAACCACGAATGCTACTGGCACTTGCTCATAATCTTCCATCCAGTCAAGAAAATGTTGCCAAACCTTCCATTCAGCCGCTGTGTCTGTGGCGAGATTATCAGGCCTTATGAATGGAGTACGGGCTCCATAGGAGCGTGCGATATCCGCTATCTCTTCACTGTCTGTGGAGACAACAATATCCACAATCTCGGGAGTTTTTCTGGCAATCTCGATACTATGTGCAATAAGTGGCTTACCATTCAGCAACTTAAGATTTTTTCCTGGTAAACCCTTCGAGCCTGCCCGCGCACAAATCAATCCCGAAAACTCCTTCATGTTTCTGCTCCGGCAAGGCTCTCAATTTTCTCGATACCAGTGATAACCTCCAAGCCCTCATCAACGCTGGCAAAACAATCCATATTGCCGGCTAGCCAGGCACTCCACATATTGATATTTGTCAGTGGCAAATCGTCCACATTGTCATACAAAATTTCTTCATAGTCGGGTCTAAACAAGACAACCCGACCGCCTAATGCATCCCATCTCAAACTTCCTTTGTCACCAATTATGTGGCATTGCCGAAGTTTATCGTGCCGCGTAAAATCAAGGTTCAAAGATGCCATAATGTCGTACCCATCTTCTTTATAACGCAACAAAATCATGGCACTATCTTCCACATTAAGCATGTTAAATCTCTGCGTACCCAACATTGCGGCGCATGGTAGAGCTGGCCCAAACATATGTTGCAAGTAATCTAGTTCGTGGCTCAGTTCTCTTAGAACACCACCACCTTTTGCACGTGTTGCTGAAGCCGTTGACATGAGGTCCCGACCGGGGCGCCAAGTCTCTAAGTTTTGTCCAACGGTCGAGTGGACTGACAGCACTCTCCCGATGGACATCGACTCTACCGCTTTCTTCAAAAATTGGAGAGCGTTCGAAAATCGTATGTTATAGGCCACCTTTACAGTTTGGCCATACGTATGAGCGAGTGCATTGATATGCTCAGCATCATTAAGACACGCCGCGATGGGCTTTTCAATCAGAATATCAACGCCACTTTTCAACAAAACCTCGACATGTTCAGCGTGCCTACCAGCGTCCGTTGCAATCACGGCAAAGTCCGGCTTCATGTTCAAAATTGTCTGAATGTTGATGTGATATGAGATTTGAAATGAGCTGAATTCCTTCAACTCATGTTGAGAGGTCAGCACACATACTTTTGACGATGGCGCTAACTTGAAAATGGAACTCACATGTTTGCGTGCTATGGCTCCAAAACCAATAATTGCTATAGTTGGACTGTTGATTTTTGATCCCCTCATTTTAACCGTCACGATGAGTTCTCTTACGATTTATGTTAAATAACAAGGAGAGCTCTGATTATCATCTACGCCCTGAAGGCAAACACTCGCATGACCTTAGGTTAATTTCGCATATTGCGTTGCGTCACCCAAATCAGTCCAATTCTCGTGCAGAGGGAAAACAACAACCCGCGAGTCAGAGTTTTTTACCCGATGAATGACATCGGGCATTGAAATTGGCTCATCATG
>CAYNQW010000232.1:0-2847 GCA_964399415.1 uncultured Hyphomicrobiales bacterium | reverse complement strand
CAGCAGGAAACAACAGATAATCGACAATGGTCATCATTAACGGGTCGACACAACAGCAAAACCAAGGGAAAAAACCAAAAACTGGTTATTTTAACCGTGGCGAATTGAGCATGATTTTGAACACCTATTCCACACGGGTGGCGTCCGGCGAATGGCGTGATTATGCGCTTGACCACATGGAAGGCGCGGCTTTCTTTTCTATTTTTCGATCCAGCCATGAACAACCGCTTTACACCATCGAAAAAAAACGGCTCAAAGGCAATGATCGCTGGATGTTTATTCTTCATGACCGCCGAAAAAACCTGCGGCAAGGGTCGCGGCTTGCGGATATTCTTGATTACCTCAATAATTTGCCGCGGCTGGTCAACAATTGATGCATCACCAGCGCGTTAATGCTAACCTGATCTCAACAGCATGATACGACCAACGGAGATTCTTAATGAACAGCAGTGAAGCCCTAAAAGTTCAAACTTACTTGCGCGGCTTATTCAACAACAGCGGTATTGGCCTTCGTCCCCGCGAAGATGATATTTCAGAAGATTCTTGTGAAGTAACGATGGACGGTGATTTTATGGGCGTGATCTTTAAGGACACCGAAGATGGTGAGGTTTGTTATCATTTGCAAATGACCATCCTTGAAGAGGACCTGACCTGATCTCATATAAAGAGCAGATGATTGCCCCAGGATCGGCAATTAAATTGCACCAAAGGTTCGCCGATAAATGACCTTTTTCAATGACCTGATCACGTCACTATTTGATCGCAACTGGTTTTCTAAATCTTTGCACGGGTCGGCGTCTTTTGACCTCGATGATCTTGATGATTTGCTCGACGCGGTGATGACCGCCGAGGGCGAAGTCTCAGCCTTGGTTCATGCCCAGCAGATGCTCACCTTGATCGACCAACTCGATGATAACTGTCGGCAGGTTTTGTTTCAAAAATTACTCGCGCTTGATCTCAACGCGCCTGACCTAGCACAAGCCGCCCTCGATTATGCCGAAAACCCCACTGTGGCAGCACTCGCGCGGATCACTGAAACGGCGGAGCCTCAATGGCTTGAATTGTTTCGGCGGCTCAACGCCGCGCCTAATGGCACGGTAAAACTGGTTCGGCTTCGTCAGCATTTGCTGGAATCCGCCAAGCAAAACCCTGAATTTTTGCGACTTGATGTCGGTTTCAAAGCCTTGATGCGCGGCTGGTTCAACCCAGGATTCTTGGTCTTGAAACCCATCGACTGGTCGAGCCCTGCTGATGTTTTGGAAAAAATTATCGCCTATGAAGCGGTGCATGAAATCAAATCATGGGATGATTTGCGGGCTCGCCTTGCGCCTGAAGATCGCCGCTGTTTTGCGTTTTTCCACCCAACCATGCCTGATGAGCCGTTGATTTTTGTCGAAGTGGCATTGATGAAATCCACCCCAGAAGCGATCCAAGAAGTGCTGATGCCGGGGCGGGAGACGCTTTCGCAATACGATGCTAATACCGCGATTTTTTATTCCATTTCCAATTGCCAGCAAGGATTAGCAGGGATTTCTTTCGGCAATTTCTTGATCAAACGCGTGGCCAATGAATTGCAACGTGATTTGCCTAAACTCAAGCGTTTTGTCACGTTATCACCCGTTCCCGGATTTATGGCTTGGCTGAAAACGCATCATGGCGATTTGCATGAACAAGCCGCCGCCCCGGACGTGATGGAAAATAATGATCACCTCACCAAGGATTTGCAAAAAGCTGCCGCGTCTTATTTTCTGGTCTCGTCCCGCCCTGATCAAACGCCAAATGACCCCGTGGCTCGATTTCATCTTGGCAATGGGGCGATATTAGAACGGATTAATCTTTTTGCCGATGCCTCACCAAAAGCCCTCAAGCAATCGGCGGGGATGATGGTGAATTATCTTTATGAATTGAACGAAGTGGAAAAACGCCATGAAGATTACGCGCGGCATCAAACCATCCACGCCGCGGATTCGATCAAGCAAATCTTGAAATCTTAAAGACTAAGCCAATTTTGTATCTTGTGATGCTATGGCCAATCGCCGTTTTTCAACCGCGTTTCGCAAGAACACAAGGGTGCATCCCATAAATCCCCCCACCAACAAGGTCAGAAAAGCAATCATCCGCACATTCGGTGCCAATTTGATCGGTTTCGTCGGTGGCATAATGGTAAACGCGGTGCTGCCTTGCATGGCGCGTTCCACATAACGATCAATCGACAGCACATAGCGCACCAGATTAACGTCTCCATAGGCGCTTTGGATATCGTTATATCGGCTTTCGACGAGCGCCATTTCCGTAAGCACGCGCTTAATATAACGCCGAGTTAACTCAGCGTTGATGAAGGTCGCATAGCCATAAAATTCATCCAAAATGATGAGATCACCTGATTGAATGCAAATATAAGTACTCCCTTGAACTGGGTTAACCAGATAAGCCATTTGATCGGCTTGTTTTTTTGCCAATTCGACGCCATCAACCAATTCAATGTGATAAAAATCATCAAAGGTAAGCAAGGCCTTGGGATTTTCCAACCGCCATTTGTCGAAAATACGGCGGTCATAAAACAATTGCTCAAAATCTGCCGCCAACCGATCATGGCCTGGATCCTTTAAGGTGACGTAAAAAGGCGGCACGGTATGGGGGGCGTATTCCAGTTTGGATTGATAGACATTGTCTTTGATCATTAAATAAAGCGCGCCCAGGGAAGAAGCCAGCGCGATGGACAGGCCAATCATCCAACGCCCCCACCAAATCAAGGCGGCCAATTCAAACAGATTGATGTCGTCATTATCTTGATATGTTAAATTATGGTCACTCATAATCAGCCTCATCAGGTTTGCGTGATCATGA
>CAYNQW010000231.1:1168-2875 GCA_964399415.1 uncultured Hyphomicrobiales bacterium | reverse complement strand
GCCAAGTCTTTGATATTCATTGATTGTATCGGCTTATTTCATATTCTAACATAATATAAATTATGCGACATTTAAATTATGGAGGCGATGGGCTAAACGTGATTAAAAAGGATATGTTGAAGAAGATATAAAAATATTTATGCCGTAACCTTTGACATCCTCTCCTCTATTTCTTACATTGTGAATAACTCTTGGGGTGCCTTTCGAGGCTGAGATAAACCCATTGAACCTGAACCAGGTCATGCTGGCGGAGGAAAGAGTATTGAGATGATCAAATCTTCAAATCTTACCCCGACGGCATCTTTACCTGACCATAAAAGATTGGAGCGTAAGATGCTGAAATATCTACTAACATTTCTAGTCACCATAGGAATTGCTGTGACGTTGGCAAAGGCCGATGACAAGCCCGAATTGGTGATTTATACTTATGAAAGTTTTGCCTCAGAATGGGGCCCTGGCCCACAAATCAAGGCTGAATTTGAAAAAACGTGCAATTGCACCGTAACTTTTGTCGGCCTCGACAGTTCCGTGGGCGTATTGGGGCGTATTCAACTTGAAGGCGCGTCATCAAAAGCTGATATTGCCCTTGGCCTTGATACAAGCCTGACCTCTATCGCCGCAAAAACCAACTTATTTGCCCCTCACAACTTAGAAACACGAGGTAAACTTGCCCTGCCCGATGATGTTGGATTTTGGGATGATCCTAATTTTGTGCCATTTGATTGGGGGTATTTTGCCTTTAACTACGACAAGCAACGCTTGAACAATGCCCCAAGATCGTTTGACGAATTGCTGGCAAGAGATGACCTGAAAATCGTTATCCAAGACCCGCGCACAGCAACGCCGGGGCTTGGCTTGATGCTTTGGGTTAACGCTGTTTATGGCGATCAAGCCCAGGGCGTATGGGAAAAACTTGCACCAAAACTGGTTACGGTGACCAAAGGCTGGTGGGATGCGTATTCTATGTTTTTGGAAGGCGAAGCCGATATGGTGTTATCCTATTCAACCTCACCAGCGTATCATTTGATTTCTGAAGAAAAAGATCATTATGCCGCCGCTTCTTTTGCGGAAGGTCATTATATGCAAGTCGAGGTTGCTGGCGTCCTGAAGTCATCAACCAAACCTGCCCTAGCCCGCCTCTTTCTGCAAAAATTGATGGAAAAGGAAATGCAATCTATTTTGCCGACCACCAATTGGATGTATCCAGCGGCGGTTTCAGGTCAAGTGCCTGAAGGATTTGGCGGTTTAATCAAACCGGCGAAAAGCCATTTATTCTCACCGGAAGTGGTGGCGCAAAACCGCGACCAATGGGTCAAGGACTGGGTTGAAGGATTAAGCCAGTAAGCCAAAACCAGAAAGCCAATATAAGTATCGCGCCCATGACCGCCCTCAGATTTCCCAAATATCCTGTCATCCTTGGGGTTGTCCTGGCGGTCATCCTGTTGATGATCGGGCTGGGCGCGATGCTGGCTTTGGCGGTGACGCCGATTTCTCAAGGTGTTGGTTCGTTTTTTTCATCCCTTGATGGTGACCGTGTTTTCTACAGCATCAAGAGCGCAACCATCCAAGCGTCATTATCGGTGTTCTTTTCAATATTGATCGCTGTTCCTTCATCAATTGTGGTATCAAGGCGTCAGCATTGGCAAGGCATGCCTCTTCTGATCATGATCATCAGTTTAGCCATGGTCTTGCCCACCACCGTGGCGG
>CAYNQW010000231.1:0-1068 GCA_964399415.1 uncultured Hyphomicrobiales bacterium | reverse complement strand
CCTCTTCTGATCATGATCATCAGTTTAGCCATGGTCTTGCCCACCACCGTGGCGGCCATGGGATTATTGGCGGTTTGGGGGCGCAATGGTCTTTTTGCGATGGCTTGCGCAGGGTTTTGCGATGTTAATCTCTATGGCCTTCATGGGGTGGTGATTGCCCATATGATGCTCAATGTGCCTTTGGCGATGCGGGTGATGATGCCGTTATTGCAGGCTGTTCCCGATGCCAAATGGAGGCTTTCCGCGCATTTGGGGATGACGGCCTTTGATCGCTTTCGTCATATCGAATGGCCATGCTTGCGCGGGGCAATCCCGGGATTGGCGAGTTTAATATTTTTGCTTTGTTTCACGTCCTTTTCCCTTGTCTTGATGCTTGGCGGCGGTCCAAAAGTCACTACGCTAGAGGTGGAGATTTACAGCGCCATCCGTTTTGACTTTAACCTTACGGCGGCGGCAAGCCTTGGGTTGATCCAATTCGTCTTGACGGCTTTGGTCGTGGCGGGATTAGCAGGGTTTGGCGGGTTTCATTCGTCGCCATTGTCATCATTTCGTTCTTTTCCCCTCGCCCGTGTTGATCTCACTCGTTTTGATTATTGGTTTGATCTGCTATTGATCGCGCTCAGCATCGGGCTTATGGCTTTGCCTGTCCTGATGGTTGCCCTTCGCGGTATTAATTTTGAATTGCTCACGCTCTTAAACCGCCCGCAATTTTTAGACGCGTTAAAGGCCAGCACCAGCGTTGCGTTGGTCAGCGCAAGTCTTGTGACCGTATTGGCTTTGCTGATGGCCACCGCCAAAGCAGGATTAACCCTGCCCCATCGCCTAGGCCAAGGTCGATTGGCGCCATTCGCCCGGATCATCATGGATCAAGGGGTGATGCTTTATTTGGTCATTCCATCGGTGGTTTTAGGAACAGCGGCTTTTATATTATTGCGCGCTAGAGGAGATGTTTTTGGCTATGCGTTTGGTGTTGTGGTGATGGCCAATACGTTGCTGGCGCTTCCTTTTGCGTATCGGTTGCTTGAACGGCGTATGATCAACGTGCTGACGCGACATGATCGTTTGGCG
>CAYNQW010000230.1:0-2939 GCA_964399415.1 uncultured Hyphomicrobiales bacterium | reverse complement strand
CACAAAATTGTAAGTTGACAAGATTCGCCGCATTGCGTGTAATAATACTGCATGTTGTATTTGAGCCTTGATACACAACTATGTTTAGTAGCCTCACCCGGCGAGGTTATAGGGGCTTATACTTCTGCTTCCACCCTAAAAGATGGAGACATTCAATGCCACAGATTGATGCTGGCATCCAACAAGGATGCGTAATTCTGCCGTTTGTTTCACCAAAACCCGGCTCGGAAGATGTAAAAACCACGACGCTCGCGGCGTTGGTCGCGGTGACCATCATTCATGACGCCGACACTTGCCCAGAAGAACGGCTGATTCAAATCATTGAACAATCCGGTGAAGCCGAAGTGCTGGACAGCGAAGATGCCTTCAGCCAATTGGGATTGGAAGAACTCGACACCCCCACCGGTTATGAATTGGATCAACCGGTCAACGACAACAACGCCCTAACAACCGTTTAGCGGTCTTTCTCGAACCAGCCTTGAAAGGCGTTACGGTCATTGCTCGATGATATGGTGAGGCATCACGCTAGCCCCTCTGTTTGCCCCCATGCCTACCGCCCTGATCGAAAGCGCTATTGTTCGACCGTAAGATTTCCTCTATATTCTTGCTTGTTCATATATCATTACAGATTGATGCAACCATGACGATGACCACCGCACCCAAGGAGACGTCGTCCCCTATCTTTTCCTTTGCAAATGGAGAATTGGGGCCGCTTTCGAGCGCCCTTATCCGCGGTATTGAAAAAGTCACGGGTCAGCCGCTGATCAAAAAAATCTATCTTGATTATGTCAATGATGACCGCCCCGATCACTTGTTCTGGCAAGATGCGGTGGATCGCCTTCAGTTAAAGGTCAATCTCCATCATGATCTTGGCGCGCATATCCCAAAAACTGGGCGGCTTTTGGTGATCGCCAATCATCCCTTTGGCGTGATTGACGGGCTGATCTTGTGTTCAGAAATTTCAAAAGTTCGGCAAGATTATAAGATCATCACCCATCAAGTGCTGCGCCAAGCGCCGGCGGTGATGCATCAGATTCTCCCCATTGATTTTGACACCACCGAAGACGCCCTGAAAACCAATATGGAAACGCGCAGGGGCGCCATTCAGCAAATCAATGAGGGGGGTGTTGTGATATTGTTTCCATCGGGGGCCATCTCTCTTCCCAAAAAGATCATTGGACCGGCGGCGGATGCCGAATGGAAAACCTTCGCGGCAAAATTGGCGTTGATCGAAGACACGACGGTTTTACCCGTCTTCTTTAACGGGCAGAATAGCCTGAGTTATGTTTTGGCGCGGCGGATGAGCCAAACCCTTGGATATTCTTTGATGTTCCGGGAAATTTGCCGCCGCATCGGCACCACGGTGGACGTCCAAATCCGCAAACCCATCACCCCGGATTTGCTGAAAGCCTTTACCAATCGAAATGACGTGACCGCCTATTTGCGCGCCTGCACCTATGGCGAAGCCAATGATGATTAAGTCATCCCTGATCGTCTGGGGATAAGCGCAGCAATCGGTCAGCCAGACGGCCATCAATCAGCACAAAATACCCGTCACCGCTTTCCGATGCGATGCGAACGGAGATGTCTTGGTCACCCGTGATCACTTGATTTGACGTGCCCAACGTCAATCCCGTGCCAAGGGCAAGCCCATCCAAAGGGTATAAAAGCCCTTGGCTTGCCGTAAAGCGGTGCTGATAAAGCGGCCATACCGACAGCCTAGACGATGGCGGCAATACCGCGTGAAAATCTCCGCGGCAAAACACCAAGGCGTCGTCAGCGCTGATCATCACGACACGCATCATAGGCCGCGCGCCAGCCATGGCATGAAGGGCGGCGAGGGAGTGATCAAATCGCTTGCCTAAAAACCCAAAGGCTAAGACCAATGGCGCTGATAATATCGCCAAGGCTTTTTCTAAATCCGTGCTGTTTTGATCTTGGATTTGCAACCGGTGACGCGCCGCCTGCAGGCTGTTTGGATGCGCCGAATCAAAATCACCAATCGCCCATTCCATATCCAGCCCTAACGCATGGGCTAAATTGGCGCCGCCATCGACAGCGATAATCGGTTTCTGATGCTGATGAAAAAGTAATTGCTGAGGATCAACCTCGCCATTGCCAATCAACACCACAGGGCCATCGGCAATCATCAACGGCGCGTCAGGCAAAGTTGCCATCACCGTATCAAGTTCAAGATCAGGGTTTTTCTGAAAACTGGTCATGACGCATCATAGCGGGTTTTGACGCTGAGAGAAATGATCGCAAGGAAAGAAATAAAAGGAGATGGTGGAGCTAAGCGGGATCGAACCGCTGACCTCTACAATGCCATTGTAGCGCTCTCCCAGCTGAGCTATAGCCCCGTCACCATCTTCAGTGATCATCGCTGATCAGTCTTCATCTTCTAGCGGCAACTGCACCGCTGATCAAGACTAAAAGTATTGTTTTTTAATCGTCGTCTTGATCGTCTAGGTCATCGTCCAGCGCGTCATCGGCGGACACTTCGATCTCTTCATCGTCGTCTTTCATGTCTGAACCTGCGATGGATACGATGTCGCTGTCATCATCGAGCATATCATCATCATTAAGATCATCATCTTCAACATCGAGATCATCGTCCAGATCTTCATCATCTGACGTTGTGCTGGTATCTACTTTTTTGACGGGCGCTTGGGAGGTGGCCTTTACACGGCTACTCTTCAACAACACTTCAGGATCAAACACCGTGCTACAAAGCGGACAAACAATAGGTAGTTTTTCAAGATCGTAGAAGTTTTTCCCACAAGACTGGCAATGCCGTTTGGTGCCAAGAGATGTAGAGGACATGCTGAACTCCATTAAAATAACGTCTAACAAGGTCTTTTCTTCATAATTGGCGGTCAGGTCAATATAAAAATTAATATTTCATTCATTTGCTTTCTAAGCCAGCGTGGTGCTAGAAG
>CAYNQW010000229.1:0-2947 GCA_964399415.1 uncultured Hyphomicrobiales bacterium | reverse complement strand
GCGTATTGTCTCCATGCTGGAAACCGGCGTAATGTTAAGAAACTGATATTGTAGAATGTGGTAAAGGGGCAGATCAATGTCGATGCTTGAACACTATAATGCCTTTGAAAAAAACAGCGCCAATCATGTGCCATTGTCGCCGCTTACCTTCATCGCAAGAACGGCGGGAGTCTTTCCGGATCGGATTGGCGTTGTGCATGGCGATCGCCGCTTTACTTGGTCGCAAGTCTTCAGCCGATGCCGGCAATTATCATCAGGCTTGCAGCATATTGGCATTGGCTTGGGCGATACCGTGGCGATCATGGCGTTCAACACCCCTGAGATGGTGGAATGTCACTACGGGGTTGCCGCCAGCGGCGCTGTGATGAACACCATCAACACCCGCCTTGATCCTGATACCATTGCTTATATTCTCAGCCATGGTGAGGCCAAAGCCCTGATCACCGATACCGCCTTTTCTGAAACCGTGGCGGCGGCCTTGGCTATCCTTGGCGATGATCATGGCATCACCATCATTGATATTGTTGACCCAGAAAACACCACCGGTGGCGAGCGCCTTGGCGCAATGAGTTATGAAGACCTGCTTTCGAAAGGTGATGCTGAAGCCGAATGGCAATTGCCTTCGGATGAATGGAACGCCATGGCGCTGAATTACACCTCTGGCTCAACCGGGCGTCCGAAGGGGGTTGTTTATCACCATCGCGGCTCGCATCTGATGACCATGGGCACCATCGCCGATTGGCAAATGCCGCACCATCTTTGTTATTATTATGTGGTGCCTTTGTTTCACTGCAACGGCTGGGGTCATGTTTGGGCAGTGACCGCGCAAGCCGGCACGATTGTTTGCAGCCGCGCGGTTACAGCGAAATCGGTTTATGACGCGATTGCCGATCATGGCGTTACCCATTTTGGCGGGGCGCCGATTATCCTTGGCATGATCGTCAATGCCCTCGACAGCGACCGCCGCGCCTTTGATCATACGGTTGAAGTGATGACCGCAGGCGCTCCCCCACCAGCGGCAATTTTGGAAGCCATTGAAGGCATTGGCTTTAACGTCACCCAAGTTTATGGCCTGACCGAAACCTATGGTCATACCGTCATTTGCACTTGGAATGACGATTGGAATGATCTGGACTTTTCCGCCCGCGCTCGCCTGAAAGCCCGCCAAGGGGTGGCCATGACTTTGACGGAAAGCGTCGCGGTGCTGGATGGTGAAACCGGTCAACCTGTCCCCCGCGATGGTGAGACCATCGGCGAGATCGGCATTAAATCCAACACCATCATGAAGGGTTATTTGAAAAACCCCGAAGCCACGGAAGCGGCTTTCATTGATGGCTATTTCCGCTCTGGCGATTTGGCGGTGATGCATCCCAATGGCTATGTTGAGATCAAAGACCGACTAAAAGACATCATCATTTCAGGCGGTGAGAATATTTCATCGGTTGAAATTGAAGGCGTGTTGCATCGGCATAACGCGGTGGCCATCGCCGCGGTGGTGGCGAAGCCTGACGACAAATGGGGTGAAGTGCCTTGCGCTTTCGTCGAATTAAAACCTGGCGCTAGCGTTACGGAAGAAGAGTTGATCGCCTTTACCCGTGATCACTTGGCGGGTTTCAAGCGGCCCAAACAAGTGGTCTTTGGCACGATCCCAAAAACCGCCACCGGCAAATTGCAAAAGTTTGAATTGCGGCAGATGGTCAAAGACGGCAAAGTCTAAAGATCAGCCTCACCTTTTGGCAACACCACCGCCGCAAGCGCATAACTCTCGGGCAAGTTGAGCCCGCTGATCGGGTGTGGGTCAGCGGCGATATGCGGCGGTTTTATTCCGCCCTTGCCTTTGATGCGAGCGGTCGCCAACATCGTTTCAACAATCAGATCATCGCCATCGGTCATAACGCGGCAATCCGCCCGGCCAAGCCCATGATCCATGCGGCCATCATCTAAGACGGTGGGTTCATGATGAACGGGCAAGTTAAGCCGCACCTTCGGCACCACTAAGAGCAACGGCACTTCATCAAGATGAGTCGCAAGGGTTCGTCCTGTCGCCTCTTGTCTTGTCCAAGCCAAAGCCCGCATCTTGCCGGACAGATCAAGGGTGATTTCCGTTTGGAGATCAGCGCTTATCGCCGTGACAACCCCATCTTCATCATGGATCAAATCATGGGCATAAGCCGTCATCGCGCCGGCATTGACCGCCCAAGCACCGCCATGATCCAAGGTTTCAATGGCAATCGCCATAATATCATCAGGGCTTAAGGGCAACCGCATGAGATCAAGCCCAGCCGCATCAATCGCCCCGGGGATGCGTTGCCAAGCGGCCAGCCGCAAGCCTTCATCCGCATCACGCCAGGCGCTAATCTCATCGGTGTGACGACGACAAGACAAACAATAATCTTCGGCGTCATAGGTGCAATGACCCACGCAAGGGCTGTGGTCATGGGCGGCTTGGCGGATCATTCGATCCATTTTTAACGAAGCGTCATTCATGTGATCATCTCATCAAATCAATCGTCAATTGGGGGGATCAATCCCATGGCACGTTCCACATTCATGACCGCCGCCATGCCCTCGCGGTAATCGGGATAAAGCAAATTCAACCCTAATTCTTGTTTGATCCGGCGGCTGTCGACTTTCCGCGATGTTGCATAGAAACTGCGCGCCATGGGCGAAAGATCAGCCTCTTCAAACGCCACGGGGGCGGGCGGCTCAACATTGATCAATTCCGCGGCATAGCGGATCACATCGCCGGCTTCACAAGGCGAGCCATCGGCAAGATTCAGAATCCGCCGCTGCCTTGGTTTTTCCATCGCGGCTTTGATAACCCGCGCGATATCCACGACATGGATGCGGTTGAATTGATGACCTGGCTTGGCAATAATTCGGCCTTTGCCTGCCAGCAAATCCTGAAAAGGCGATCGTCCAGGGCCATAAATCCCCGCCGCTCGAA
>CAYNQW010000228.1:0-2973 GCA_964399415.1 uncultured Hyphomicrobiales bacterium | reverse complement strand
AATCAAACACATATTGATGGGTCATCGAGGCGTAAACCATATAGCCGCCCGTGGTATGCATCACGCCTTTGGGTTTGCCCGTTGAGCCGGAGGTGTAGAGAATAAAAAGCGGGTCTTCGGCGTTCATTTCCTCGGGTGGGCAATCGCTGGACACTTTGGCCATTTCGTCATGATACCAAAAATCGCGGCCTTCAACCCAATCGATAGCACCGCCGGTTCGTTTGACAACAATCGCGGTTTTACACATCGGGCAATTTGCCAGAGCGGCATCGGTATTGGCTTTTAAGGGAATGCCCTTTCCGCCGCGCACCCCTTCATCGGCGGTGATGATAACCGAACTGTCACAATCAATAATGCGGCCAGCCAAAGCATCCGGCGAAAATCCACCAAAGACCACCGAATGAATGGCGCCAATGCGCGCGGTCGCCAGCATCGCCACAGCAGCCTCTGGGATCATGGGCATATAAATCGTCACACGGTCGCCTTTTTTGACGCCGCGCGATTTCAAGACATTGGCAAATTTGCTCACCTCTTCGTGCAATTCCCGATAGGTAATATGGCGGCTATCGGTCGGCTCATCGCCTTCAAAGATAATCGCCGTCTGATCGCCTCGGGTTTTGAGGTGACGATCCAAGCAATTGGCGGCGGCATTAAGCGTGCCATCTTCAAACCATTTGATGCTCAGGGTGCTGGCATCATAAGAGACATTTTCAACTGTTGAATAAGGTTTAATCCAATCAATACGCTGGCCATGTTCGCGCCAGAAGGCTTCAGTATCATTGACCGATTGGTCATACATTTTTTCGTAACCCGCCTGATCAATAAGCGCGTGTTGAGCGGTTTCAGCACTTGGTGGAAATAGCGTTTGCTCAGACATAATCTTCCCCTTAATCGTCAACATTAAATCAATGACTGATTTTCGTGTAGTTTAGCAATATGACAATGATTTTCCAGTCCCTTCTCGCGTATTCGCTTGAACGCCAAAAGGAGTTAATAAAAATAACCCTCTTCAAGAAGGTTTTCTGCCGCGGCGGTGTCGTCTAACGCCATGATGATGCCGACAGTTTTGGCGCTGAACCCAGCCCGCGCAAGGCTGGCATAATGGCGCTCATGCCATCCGTCTTTCATCTCCGTCTGGCCAATAGGCGGTTTGCGGTAAGGCCCGAGGCGGCGTTTGCGCGCATAAATCAAAGCGGCTTGAACTTCCGGGTCATGCTCTTGATCATCGTCATGTTGAGCGATGGCCACATCAATGACCGCACGATCGACCCCGCGTTCGGATAATTTGCGTTTGATCTGCAGGCGCGATGCCCCACCCCGCCGGAGCAATGCTGTTTTTTGTTCCGCGAAACTCTGATCATTTACATAGCCTTTGGCGCGGCAATCTTCGACCATTTGATCTATCAGGGCGGTCATGCGATGCGGCTCTTCTTCGGCCATTTTACGTTGAGCAAATCGCCCCAGCACCTGCCGCAACCGCGCTTCGGTCGAGGCGTATCGCCCCAAATAATGGAGCGCTTTATTTTCGAGACGTTTTAAGATGGCTTCATCGCTTCGCATGGCAAAAGCCTAACATAATCAAAACCCGTGAGGCTATGGCAATGATGTTGTTCATCTCCTGATCATGCTGTGGGGTAAGGCGGCTTGATCTTGCGGCTTCATCTTGCGGCGGGGCGCGTTTCCCCTTATGGTGCAAACAATTTTATTAATGATAGAAAACTAATGCCCTTACGCCCCATACAAATAGGCTTTTTCAACAGCATTGGCACCTGGACATTATACCAGCGTGAGGTCATGCGCTTTGTGAAAATTCTTGGCCAAACGGTTGCTGCGCCGATGACCACCGCGGTGTTGTTCATGGCGGTTTTTGCCGTCGCGGTTGGCGATCGAATGCTCGATGATCACGACCTTCCATATGTCGTGTTTTTAGGCCCCGGTCTGGTGATGATGGCGGTTCTGCAAAACGCCTTTGCCAACACATCAACATCCATGGTGGTCGGTAAAGTCCAAGGCAATATCGTGGACATCATCATGCCGCCGCTAAGCCCATTGGAAGTGATGGTCGCCATGGTGGCCGCTGGCGTTACCCGTGGTTTGATGGTGGCGGTGATCACTGCCGTTACCCTTGGCTTTTTAGGATCATCCGGCTGGCCTGTTCATCCGTTATTGGCGGTTGTCTTTTTGGTCTTGGGCGCGACAGTGATGGCGCTGGCAGGGTTGTTAACCGGGATTTGGGCGGATAAATTTGATAATCTAGCAACGATCACCAATTTTATTGTCCAACCAATGGTGTTCTTATCAGGGACATTTTATGCCATAGAGCAATTGCCTTCACCATTTGATCAGTTCGCGCTCTATAATCCGGTGTTTCATATGATTGATGGCTATCGCTATGCGGTGATTGGGTCAGCGTCTTTCCCACCATTTTTTGCGGCTATGATTTTATTGGGCATTTGTCTTATCCTTGGTGTAACGTGTTGGCTTGTCTTGAAAAAAGGATACAAATTGAAGGCATGATGACTGAAACCGCTTCATCCATTCCACCATTTGCCGATGGCATTTTATCCAGCAAGCAGATCGCTCAAGCCATTGATCATGGCATGATCAAATTGGCATCGCCTCCTGCGGATGGGCAAATTCAACCTGCATCTTTGGATTTGCGGTTGGGCAAGCGTGTTTGGCGCGTCCGTGCATCTTTTTTACCCGGGCAAGGCGTCACGGTGGCGCAAAAACTTGACACCATCGCCATGCATGAAATTGACCTCACCGAAGGCGCGGTCTTGGAAAAAGGCTGTGTTTATGTGGCGGAACTCGAAGAAAGCCTGAACCTGCCCGATAACCTGTCTGGTTTTGCCAATCCCAAAAGTTCAACCGGCCGGCTCGATGTTTTCACCCGCATGATCACCGATGGCGCGACCGAATTTGAAAGCGCGGCGGCAGGGTATTCAGGGCCTCTTTATGCGGAAATTTCGC
>CAYNQW010000227.1:0-2977 GCA_964399415.1 uncultured Hyphomicrobiales bacterium | reverse complement strand
TGGATCAAGACACGGTCAACAAGGTTCTGGATGAATTTTTGGCCATCATTAAAGAGCAAACAAGCCTTGGTCTCGGCGCTGGCAATTATATTCAAGCGGTGCTTAACAAAGCCCTCGGCGAAGACAAAGCGCAATCGGTTTTGAGCCGCATTACGCCTTCCAGCAGCAATCAGCCGATTGAAATTCTCGATTGGATGGATTCAAAAGCGATCGCTGATTTGATTGCCGATGAACACCCTCAGATTATTGCGCTGGTGATTTCCTATCTGGATTATGGCATTGGCGCAGATGTGCTGGGGCTTCTGCCCGAAGACCTTCAGCCTGATGTGGTGGCGCGTATTGCCACCCTCGAAACTGTTCAGCCTGACGCGTTGAAAGAATTGGAAGTGGTGATGCAAAAGAAATTTGCCGCCAACACCAACCTGCGCGCCTCGCAAGTCGGCGGTGTTCAGGCGGCGGCTAAGATTATGAACTTCACCAAGCAGGCGATGGAAGCTCGCATCATGAAATCTCTGGGCAAAGATGACAAAAACCTCATGATTTCTATTCAAGAGAGCATGTTTGTCTTTGATAACCTCATCATGTCTGATGACAAATCGCTGCAAACCTTGCTCAGAAATGTTGATACCGAAGACCTCGTTCTGGCGCTCAAAGGCGCGGATGAACCGCTTCGCGAAAAACTCTTCTCCTGTATGTCAAGCCGGGCGGCGGCCAATCTTCAAGACGAAATGGAAGCCCTTGGCCCAGTACGCTTGACCGAAGTTCAAGAAGCCCAAAAGCGTATCATCAACGTGGCTCGCCGTCTGTCCGATGAGGGCAGCATCGTGCTGGCCGGCCGTGGTGGTGATGATTTTGTTTAATCAATGGCATTGACCACACCGAAAAGGGATTGACCAAATATGATGACCGCAAGCGCAGAACAAAATATGGAAACCGGATCAGCGGATCAACCGCTTGATCGGGCGGAAATCCTGCGCTTGGTGAAAGCCTCGCGCCAGGCAGGGTTCCATAAATCTCAAGAAGATTATTTTGCCCCACCAGAGGAATTTCGCTCTCTTTCCCTGAAAGAGATGGCTAAAATCAACAGCCAAAACGGGGCAAAGACAGCGGAAACTCAACCGCAAGACGCTAACGCAGCCGCCACCGAAGCCGCCCCCGAAACTATGGCATCTCCGGATGAAGCGGTTAAACCTGAAAACGGCCAAGAAACCGATGCTGCCATCCAAGATCAGCCGCCTGCTGAAGTCGCCGATCCTGAAGTGGCGGATCAATCCGCTGATCTTGACGCCGAAGACGAAAGCCTCCCGCCGCCAGCGGATGCATCGCCCGAAGACAGCATTGATAGCATCGGCGAGCAGGTCAATATGGCGGCTCAAAGCGGCGACGCCCCCCAAGGCGAAGAAAAAGCATCTTTTGATGAGATCAAAGCCAAGATGGATGCGGTATCAAAACTAAAACCTGAAAACGACGCCGCCGCTGAAAGCGCTGATTATCATCGAGGTGTTGAGGATGGACGCAAGGCCGCCTTGGCGGAAAAAGAGCAAGAGATGAGCGAGGCTATCGCCGCTTTTCGCAATGCCGCCGAAGCCATCAGCCATGATGACAATATTGACCTCAGCCAATTGTCTTCAGCCATGAACAAAGCCATCATCACCTTGGCTAGCGAACGTGCCGGCATTGCCATTGACAGTCACCCTGAGGCGTTTGCCCAAAAAATTGAAACCATGGTCCAGCGTGTTCGCAATCGCGTGGACGAGCCGGTGATCCATCTGCACCCTGCTGATGCGGAATTAATCAGCGCGACCATCAAAGATAACCTTGCCCCAAGAGCGGTCAAAATCATCGCTGATGATCAATTGAAACGAGGCGATGCGCGCATTGATGTTGGCTCTATTGGCGTGATGGATTTGATCGACACCCATGGCGACGACACCCCTGACACAAAAGGCCAAAGCGATGACTAGCCTTGCGGGAAAGGTTCTGCACACCATTGATCAAATGTCTTTTGACCGGCCGGAATCACATTTTGGTCAGGTCAATCGCTTTGATGGCCGTTTTCTGGAATGCGATGGATTTCCCGCGCCTATTGGATCGCTTTGCCATGTTGACACCATCACCGGCACCACCGCCATGGCCGAAATCATAGGCTTTAAGGATGGCCGGAATATGCTGGCCTTGCTCGATCAAGGCGCAAAGATTTGTGATGGCGCCATGGTACGCTTGGTCAATACAGGCCACCATATTGATGTTGGCGAAGGGCTGTTGGGGCGGGTCACCGATGCCATTGGCCAACCACTGGATGGCCCGGCGATCATTGACCTGCAAGACAAATGGCCGCTGGCGGGCAAGCCTCTTAATCCCTTGCAACGGGCTCCAATCACCACGCCTTTGGATGTTGGGATCAAAGCCATCAACGGGCTGATGACCATTGGCCAAGGGCAACGCATGGGCATTGTCGCAGGATCTGGCGTGGGTAAATCCGTGCTGCTTGCGATGATGAGTCGCTACACCAATGCGGATATTGTGGTCATTGGCCTGATCGGTGAACGAAGCCGTGAAGTGGGCGGATTTGTTCATAGTGTTCTTGATGACGCTTCGCGGAGTCGCACCACCATGGTGGCGGTGCCAGCAGACCGATCACCTTTGCTTCGGATACGCGCCGCCGAACGCGCCACTGCCATTGCGGAATATTTCCGCAACAAAGGCAAAAATGTTTTGCTGATCATGGATTCCCTAACCCGTGTCGCCCATGCTCAACGTGAAATTGGCTTATCGCTTGGCGAACAACCGACATCAAAAGGGTATCCCCCATCGGTGGTTTCGCTCTTGCCGCGACTGATTGAGCGTGCTGGCACTGGCACCGATGGCAAAGGCTCTATCACTGCTTTTTACACGGTTTTAGCCGATGGCGATGATGGCAATGATCCCGTTGTGGATACCGCAAGGGCTATTTTGGATTGTCATATTGTCTTGTCGC
>CAYNQW010000226.1:0-2979 GCA_964399415.1 uncultured Hyphomicrobiales bacterium | reverse complement strand
CAACTTGCAGACACTTTCCAACAAGAATAAAAAAACGGGGCCGAAGCCCCGTTTTTTTTTGCAACTGAACTTAGAAGCTCATCTGCAGGGTCAACTGATAACGGCGACCCCATTCATCATAGCCAAGACCGGAGTTGGTCTGTGAGCCAACGCGGTTGAAAGCACCCGGAATGATCGGCGGGTTCTTGTCGAACGCATTATTCACTGCCAGCGTGGCAGACCACTCACCACCACCCATCATGGATTCGCCATCATAGCGGAATGACAGGTTGGTGAATGAGTAAGTCGGGATAGTGTTGTTATCCACATCCACACCTTCAACCCAGTTGATGTTTACCAGCGTATCGCTGATATAACGCTGCTGCCAGGTAGCTGACCAGGGGCCGACTGAGTAACGCAGGGTAGCGTTGGCAGTGGTTTCCGGACGGGTTGAACCGCCGATCTGATCGATCGGTGCACCACCAGGCGGCTGGTCGAAACGGTCAATAAGGTAACCGCCCAACAGACGCAGAGACAGGTTCTCAACTTCGTTGTCAAACAGGTTCGGCTCCAAGTTGTAGGCAACCTCGAAGTCGATACCTTCGGCGTAGGACGTTGACAGGTTCAAGAACGGTGCGCCCACACCCACGGCAACTCCGTTGGAGTCACGGTTGATGAGCTCACAGAAGGCGCCGGTGTTGAAACACTGGTCAACAATCTGCTGTTCGGTGATGCTGTCGACGGCACCGGAGATATCGATTTCGTACCAGTCGATACTCATGCGCAGACCTTCAACATAAGACGGCTCGTAAACCATACCGACAACAGTAGTGTCCGCTTCTTCAGGCTCCAGGTTGGGGTTACCACCACGGAAGAAGGATACGTTCACGTTCTGGGTGTTGGTGAACGGGTCATCGATATTGGTACCACCAGTCTGGGTGTCGAAACGTTCAGCAAAGCTGGCTTCGCGGACGTCGCGGGACTTGGTAGCACGCAGGCGCAGGTCTTCGAAAATCTGCCACTCGATACCGGCTTTCCAGGAGTCCTGGGCACCGCTGGAAGAGTAGTCAGAACGACGGTAAGCGACGTTACCACCGAGGCTGCTGCCACCGTCCTGGGATTCCCAGATCGGCACGTTCAACTCACCGAACCATTCCCAGACGTCATACTCACCGCTGAGGAAGTTAATGGTGGAGAAGTGGTGCAGGTTGGCCGTACCACCGGCATAGGCATTGGCAATACCACGAATACCAAGTGCAGGCACGTTGATCGGTGGACCCAGTTCATCGACATCAGCCTGGGCGGCTTCGTCATGGAAGCTCTGCTCACGCCAGGTCAGACCGGTCGCAAATGACAGCGGACCATAACCCCAGCCCTCATGGGCTTCACCCTGCATCAGCAGTTCGGCAAAGTCCTGCTTGACCCAGGAGTCGTTGGTCTTCGGTGTATGCATGTAATCCCAGGCCGCCTGGTTCATGTTACCGGCACCCATGGCGTTGTATGGCACACAATCGCGAATAGAGTTATCCAGACCGATCGGTGAACGCAGCTGTCCACCAGTCCTGGAGCTTACACGACCCTGGATTTGCGGAGCGGCAGCCAGTTCAGCTTCAGTCGGGTTGAACAACTGCACGTTACAGACGATCGCGCCAGTAGCCGGATCGATGACGGCATCACGGGACAAACCTTCACGGTCAACACGCAGGGAGTTGAACTGACCACCCTTCTTGCGCGATTCGCCGGAGGTGTAGGAACCACTCAGATCCCAGCCGTTTGACAGGGTAGAGTTGAAGCCGAAGGTATAGGATTCAGTGGTAAACACGGAACGGTCAAATTCACCGGCACCGGCTTCCAGGTCACCGCGGTAGCTGCCCACCTTGTTCAGGGAGAACGAGCTCCGACCTTCCGCATCCATGATCCCAGCAACAGTGCCCGGCACAGACTCGGTGTCACTGATATAACCCGGAATGAACGGATTGGTGCGGTAAATGGTTTCTGACCATGGGAAAGTCATGGCGTAAGTGGACTGCTCGGAAGTAGCAAAGGATTCTGTACGACCGATCAGTGCCTGACCATAGATGCTCAGGTTGTCAGAGACTTTGAACTGCAGGGCACCAAAACCGGAACGGTTGTCGACACCGTTACCAGTGATGGGGGAAACCGTGGCATCACTGTAGCGCAAGGCATCTGGACCACCGGAAGTGAAGTTGGCGTTGGTCACATCACCCAGGATAACAGGGCGCAGACCGGTACCATCGTCGGTGAACTGCAAGCCATTCAAAGCAGAGCCGCGCGCACTGATCACACCAGACGGTGTAGCGTTGGTCGGCGCTACCCAAGGCATGGTAATACGGGTCGGGCCACTGGGGTCCGGGTTAATGATGTGACCCCAGCGCTGGAACCACTCCTGGTCCAGGTCGCGAGGATCGCGGTAAATGCGGTCGATATGCTGGCCATTGAATGAACCGATGAAATTCCAGCGATCACCGATGTCAAAACCACCAGCAATTTGTGTGCTGTAGTTCTTGCCATCCTTCTGGAACTCATTCATGCCGGTGCTGACCTGAACGTCCAGCCCCTGGAATTCACGGTCCAGAACAAAGTTGGTGACACCGGCCAGGGCGTCAGCGCCATATGCGGCAGATGCACCACCGGTGATGACGTCAATGGACTTGATCAAGGCACGCGGAATATTGTCGACGTTAACGTTACCGCGTTTGTCGGCTGGGACGATTCGCGAACCGTCCAACAGTACCAGGGTGCGGTTACGGCCAAGGCCGCGCATGTCCAGGTAGCTACCACCACCATCACCGAAAAGGGTCGGTCCACCGCGCTGTGCAGTACCAGTGGCGAAGAACTGGGGCAGTGCGTCCAGCTGCTCGGCAACTGTACCGCCCGGTTCAAAATTCATAAGTTCCAGGGGGGTAACACTGGTGACTGGAGTAGGCTCAGCCATACCATCAGTCACACGCAGACGTGTACCTGTTACCTGGATTTCTT
>CAYNQW010000225.1:0-2995 GCA_964399415.1 uncultured Hyphomicrobiales bacterium | reverse complement strand
AAATCCCTGCCAGCCAGTCTGGCTCATAGCCATTCTCATGCAGGGCGCAGTAGGCACCTGCCTGGTAGGCCCCCAGGGCACCACCGCCCTGGAGGATAAGTACATTCATTTCGTTGTTGATCATGGTTTTGTTTGGGCTGCGTACAAAATTAATCAGTGATTCATCCTGTAATTGTTGTAGTGTGAAAGCAGGAGAATTAATGAGCAACTATTGAAAGAAGTTTTCCTTATATGTAATCGGCCTTTGTCCCTCATCAAAACGAACCATGATGTTTTAATAGAGAGCTTCAGGCCTGGCGAGCAGACGCGGTTTTCATATCAGGTTCTAGTCATAAACCACGTTGCGGATGATGGCGATCATGTCTCCAATACCGCGGCGGAATGCTTCTACTGGAATGCGTTCGTCGTTCCCGTGTACGCCGGTGGGTTCGCCCGGGTCAGTGATAATCGGGTCAAACCCGTAACTCACAATATCCAGGTCACGGGTAAAGTGGCTGTCGGTAAAGCCGGTGCTGACTGAAGGCAGCACACGGGAGTTCGGATAAAGTTCACGTGTAATGCTTTCGATAGCACTGAATAGCCGAGAACTGGTGGATGAGATTGCAGGGCTGAAGGCCATGATCACGCTGACTTCCACGCCGGTGCCTTCAACAAGTGCCGTCAGGTCAGCGATAAACTCTTCGGCAGGCCGGTCGGGCAGCATGCGGCAATCCAGTTCTGCCCAGGCCGATGGGGGCACCACGTTGATCTTGTTGGAACCGCTTAAGCGGGTAATGGAACAGGTGTCGCGGGTCAGTGCGTGGTGCCCGGGGCGATAGTCCTGGAACTCCGCTAAAAAATCCGGACTGGTAACAGCTTCTTCGATATTGGCATAGGCCGGTCCCCATTCACCGTCCAGCGATTGTGCTATGCCGGCAAAGTAGGTGGCTACTTCGGGAATAATGCGCGGTGGGAACGGGTTCTCCCGAATTATGGTCAAAGCATCGACGAGGCGGGTTAGTGAACTGGTAGGGCGGGGCGAAGAACCATGTCCAGGCTCATCGACCGCTGTCAGGCGTAACCACACGGGGACTTTCTGTGTCACCTCAACGCCGAACACCACTTCATTGGACCCGCGGGCACGGGCCCCGGCACCACCTTCGTTCAGTAACAGTCCAACACCATCAAAATCTCCGGCCGGTTTTCGACCAACCAGCCAACACCGTTAAGTCCGCCAGCTTCCTCATCGGCCGTGGCCATGAAAATGACATCCCGGTTGAGAGCCCTGCCACTGCGATGCAGGGACAAAAATGCGGCCAGGTGTGAAATGCCGGTGCCTTTCATATCGCGGGCACCGCGACCCAGCAGATAACCATCGCGAATCTCGCCCGACAGGACTGCCGTCGTCCAGTACTCTTCATCTGCCGGCACCACATCGGTGTGCTGCAACAGCATTAATGCCGGTTCATTTCCACCTTCCAGGCGAGCCCAGATATTGCCGCGACCAGGGGCGCTTTCCGCCGATTCATATTCAATGCCTTCCGCTTCGAATATGGCCGCATAGAAATCCACGGCGCGCGATTCGTTGCCCCGTGGATTGATGGTGTCTATCTGGATGAATTCCTGTAGCCAGGTTACGGCCTCATCTTCTATAGATTGTGCGTTGACGTGCCCAATCCAAAAGCAGGTAGCAACACAGATCGATATGGATTTTCTGATATTCAAGTTATAACTCCTGAGGCTAGGGGGTTATAGAAAGGATTATGAGGGTATTGAAAAAAATAAAACAGTCGCAAAAACAGTGCACGGTCGCCTTTTTGGTTCACGAAAACCAGGGAGTCATGACCATTCCGTTTCATAATAACGGCGGGAAAATCAGCGACCGGGAAAGCGGATGATAAAAGGATAAGAGGTACAGGGCGGTGGTAGTTACCGAGTATGCAGTACACCGCATCGAGAACTGCTCACTCCGCTTCAGGCCCGGTGTATTCGTAAACGCAGGCGCCGCTCATGATGGTCCGGTTATAGTCATTGATGAAGTCATTCATGGTCCTGAACATTTCGACCGTTGGGTTCGGGTTGCCGTTCAGGTAGGCCAGGTAGCTGTTGTTCAGTGCCATTTTGGTACTTGCCTGGTTGGCGGCAGGGTTGGCGGGATCATCCAGAATTGCCGCCAGCGTTTCATTTTCCCTTTCCAGGCGACTGCTGATCTGCGCATTTTCACTTTCCCGGGTAATGATGGCGAACAGGTCATCCACCAGTGCTCTTTCTTCCTGGTTAATGCCCGCCGTGCTTGCCAGGTTGTCCGGACAATCTGCGCCCAGGCCGTTGTGGCTGCGAAACTCGATACAGTCCTCTACGTACTCCCGGTTTAATTCATTGCGCATGGCAATCAGGTAACTGGCAAGGGCTTCACCCAGGGAAAACTCATCATCAGTCTCCATACCTTCTTCCTGTGCAGGAGGAGTCTGTTCGGCAATCGCCGGCTCTTCAATGGTTTCGGGTTCGGCAATATCTTCTGGCAGTGGGGGCGGCAGAATGGGGGGCAAAACTTCCAGGTCATTTGTCGGTGCAGACCGGAGATCTTCCAGCGCACCGGGAGAAAGCGGCTGTGTGGATACGGGGGGCTCGGACAAGGCAATGGCCGTTGACGTATCGCTCTCCGCTGGCTGTCCTGCCATTTCTGCTTCATCGTCTACGGTCAGGTATACCAGTGCCAGGACAACAAACAGCAGCAGGCCCAGTAATACGGGAACGGAAATTTTGCCTGCAAGATTGCGGCGCCCGTTGAGCCCGGTTACAGGTGAATTGCCATGTTCAGTGACAACATGGTGGCGTATTTCAGCTGTCATTGCTTTGTAATCTCCATCGTTTTCTTTCGGGCGCTGTTTGATCAGTCTGATTCAGGGAGTTTGTGATTCCACTTGCCCTGCTGATCTTTCCAGCATAACACACGCGATGAGGCCGATCCGGCCTTCAACCATGGGTAATGAGTATGAAAAGTACAGGAAGAATA
>CAYNQW010000224.1:0-3024 GCA_964399415.1 uncultured Hyphomicrobiales bacterium | reverse complement strand
AGTCAGGCTGTATGTTTATAAAGCCCGGCAAGATAGATGAAATCGAATAAATCCATCCTCTTAACCCTGATCTATGATGCGCGTTATCGGAGTATCACGTTTCAGGTTTTGCTTCTTCTTGGTATTGTGTTGGGCTTCTGGTGGGTATTTGATAATACCGTCACCAATCTTGCATCCCAGAATAAAGGGGTTGGGTTCAGTTTCCTAAGCCAGACTTCAGGTTTCCAAATCGGTCAAACATTAGGAACATGGATGTTTGACTATGAAGTTGGAAAATCTTCTTATCTTGATGTTTATTATATCGGCATCGTCAACACATTCGTTGTCGCGTTTTTTGGTATTCTAGCGGCCACAATCATTGGCTTTACGCTTGGCATTATGCGGCTGTCGCAAAACTTTGTGTTTCGTGCTTTTTCCACGGTTTATATCGAAGTCGGGCGCAATATTCCGCTTTTGGTGCAATTGTTCTTTTGGTATTTCGCGGTGCTGCGATCTCTGCCATCGCGTCGGGAAAAGGTCGAGTTAATCCCTGATGTTATGGGGGTAAATATCACCGGGTTGTATGTGCCGCGCGCCTTGCCAGAAGATGGGTTTTCGCTCACGCTTTATGCCGTCATTATTGCTTTTATCATTACTTTTTTCACCAGCCGTTGGGCAAAAAAGCGCCAGCAGGATACTGGTAAAATCTTCCCAATGTTTTGGGTGGGGGTTGGCATCATCATCGGTTTGCCGTTGCTGGTCTTTTTCGCCACTGGATCTCCGCTGACTTGGGATTATCCTGTTTTCAAAGAAACAGGATCTCTGTTGAAACGAGGGTATCAAGCCGGACATGGCATGTTGGTTATCCCTGAAATGCTAGCCGTATGGTTTGCGCTTTCCGTTTACACCGCGGCGTTTATTGCGGAAATTGTCCGCGCCGGGATTGTCGCGGTGCCAAAAGGTCAAACCGAAGCATCATCCGCCCTTGGCATAAAAAAGAATCACGCGTTAAGACTGGTGATTATTCCTCAAGCCATGCGGATCATCATTCCGCCGCTAACGTCGCAATATTTGAATTTGACCAAGAATTCATCCTTGGCGGTAGCCATCGCCTATCCTGAATTGGTCTCGGTCTTTGCGGGCACAGCGCTCAATCAGGTGGGGCGTGAAATTGAAATGATCTTCATGACCATGGCGGTTTATTTAACATTTTCGATTGTCACGGCTGTTTTCATGAACTGGTTCAACGCCAAAGTAAAATTGGTGGAGCGTTAAGATGAGTAACAAACAAAACGGCTTCGTCCGCACCGAAATTGCTCCTATTTTGCCGCCGCCACCGTCTGAGGCAGGGGTCACGGGCTGGCTTTATCATAATATTTTCAATTCCATGTCTGACTTCTCTTCGCCATTGGCGGCGGTTAAGTCAGTTTTGATGGCGTTGCTCACCTTGGTTTTACTCTACACGGGGGTAAGCCAAGTCTGGGCATTGTTGGATTTTGGCCTTTTCTCGGCGGTATGGAGCGCCCCTGAAGGCGTCAAACGAGAAGCGTGTTTGACCATCGAACAGGGCGGATCATTGCCCAATGATTGGCATGGTGCCTGCTGGCCATTTATTCAGGCAAAGTTCAAATTTTTGATGTATGGCGCTTATAATGAGGATCAATTATGGCGCCCCAATTTAACAGGTTTGATCGGTTTGGTTGGCTTGATTTGGGTGATGATTGAACCATTGCCTTATCGGCGTTATGTCGGCGTTTTCTTGCTGACGATTTACCCATTGATTGCGCTGATTTTGCTCACCGGCGGTCATTTTGAAACCAATTACAATAATGTTGGTTTCATCACGATTATGGGGCTGGCCTTGATCACCATTGGGCGGTTATCGGTGTCGGGGCGTTTTGGCCGCACCGCATCTGAATTTTCTTCTTTCTTTGGTGTCTTTGGCTGGTTGTTTATCGGTTTTGCCGTTATTGAAGCCGTTCTTGGGGTCGATTTCAATCTTGAGCAAATTGGCACGAATGATTGGGGCGGTTTGCTGATTACGCTGGTGGTTGCTGTTACGGGGATTGTCGCGTCTCTGCCCTTGGGGATCATCTTAGCGCTTGGCCGCCGTTCTGAAATGCCGGTCGCGCGTATTTTATCGACGGTGTTTATCGAATTTTGGCGTGGAGTGCCGTTGATCACGGTTTTGTTTATGGCATCGGTGATGTTGCCTTTATTCCTGCCGGAAGGCGTGAATTTCGACAATTTGCTTAGGGCGTTGATTGGCGTGATGCTGTTTTCGGCAGCATACATGGCTGAGGTGATCCGTGGCGGCTTGCAGGCTATGGATAAAGGGCAATTTGAAGGCGCAGATGCTCTGGGGCTATCGTATTGGCAAAAGATGCGTTTGATCATTCTACCGCAAGCGCTGACCCATGTGATCCCAGGCATTGTGAATACTTTCATCGGGTTGTTTAAGGATACGACGCTGGTGTCGATTGTCAGCATCTTTGATATGTTGGGCGCCGCGCAATCCACCTATGCCGATGCCGCATGGGGAACACCTGTTCAAGATGAAACCGGTTATCTCTTTATTGTAATTATTTACTTTGTGTTCTGTTTTGGCATGTCACGTTATTCGATGTTCATGGAATACAAACTCAGCACAAGCCGCAAAAATTAACGGCTTAGGGAGTCTTAAAATGGCAAATTCAACGGCAAAATCAGTCAACCGATCTAAAATGGCGGTTAGTGATGAAATCGTCGTGTCCATGGCGGGCGTCAACAAATGGTATGGCCAGTTTCATGTTCTGCGCGATATTAATTTGACCGTCAACAAAGGGGAGCGGATTGTCATTTGTGGCCCTTCTGGTTCCGGCAAATCCACACTTATTCGCTGTCTTAACCGATTGGAAGAACACCAAGTGGGTGACATTAATGTTCATGGCATCGAAATTAATAGCGATGTTAAAAACATTGAAGAAATCCGCCGTGAAGTCGGCATGGTGTTTCAGCATTTCAACCTGTTTCCGCATTTATCAATTTTGGAAAATTGTATGCTTG
>CAYNQW010000223.1:0-3034 GCA_964399415.1 uncultured Hyphomicrobiales bacterium | reverse complement strand
CAGACAGAGGCTTGGTGGATCGGGAGGTGAGTGAAGATATTTTTGTCAAAAAAAACGGCGGTGATTGCTCACCGCCGTTTTGGTTCAACCAATGTTCTGGTTTAGAACTGCCACAGCAGCCTTGCGTACCATCGTCGACCTCGAGCGTCGAACACTGAGGCGTTGAAAGATTGGCGCCGATACAGAGGAATGTCTGCATCTGTGGCATCAATTACGCCCAGAGTGAAGGTAGAGGAGCCCATGCTGCTGTTGGCCCAGTCGTGCGAGTAAACGTACTGAACGTCCCAGGAGTTGTAGCTATCCACCTTGCCCCTAGCGTAGTCCTTATTGATCTGTGGAGTATTTGGGTTAGCCATAAAATCAGCATGTCCCAATACCTCGAAGGAGCCAGTGTGGCGATTGAAGATCGTCAGGCGGTGGTTATCCATATTCCAGCTCAGGGATATATTCGCCCGATTGTCTGGGACCTCCCGGACGATGTTTTGCTCGCCATCGGCGCCTGCAGCATCGAACCTACCAGTCTCTTGAAGACCAAGCTCTAGGCCAGGTACGTCCTTCACAAGATATTCATCGATGTGCGTATAGTCAGCTGCTAACCTGAAATTACCGTAGTCGGTGCTCCAACGATATCCGAGGCTCAAATCAACACCTTGAACTTCAATGTTACCTGCGTTTACTGCTGGCAGAACAATGGTAGTGAGTCCACCGTTAACGTCATACAGTGATCGCTGTATGCCAGGCACTACATAAGTTTCTGGGTTGACCACGCAGTTGAGTCGCTCGTCCGAACCTGCACCGAACTGAGCGGTCAGAGCATCAGGATCGCACGGGATAAAGTTCCCATCGGGTCCCCTGGCATCAAGCGGTTGAGAGTCGTTCAGAATGTAGTTTGAATTGTCTCCAACCACTGAATTGAACTTCTCAATCTCAGGGTTTAACGCAGCCCTTGGGATAAGTGGCAGCACTCGGTCACTGACCTCAAATCTCCAAACATCAGCGCCAACGCTCACGCCTTCTAACGAGCCGCTAGGGGTCCATTGGAAGCCCAAGTTGTAGGTGTCAGCTGTTTCGTTTCCGAGGTTGGGGTTCGGCGCCCCCGTCGTGTAGGAGCCATTTGCGATAGCGTTAGCATCGATGGCTGGTAGTAAGCCGGCCCGAACTTGCTGGTTACGAAGTGGGTCCTGTACCGTAGTACCAAATGCCTCAAACGCCTGATTCACCACACCAATGTTGGGTGCGCGGAACGATTGCGAGTAGGAACCTCGAAGGAGAATAGAATCGATTGGTCGCCAGCTCAGGGCGACTTTTGGAGACAAGTCACCGCCGATGTTGCCCCCGTAGTCTTCCCAACGCAGCGCGACTTGGGTTTCCACATTCTCAGCGAACGGTAGCGACAATTCCAAGAACGCCGCATTGACTGAGCGTGAGTCGTTAAAGTTGAAGATACATTGCGCGCACTCTAAGTTGTTTGTGATTTCAGATTCAAACTGGTTAGGAACGCCAAAGGCATCGTAGCCTTTGATAACCGTAAGTCCCGGCAGATTAATCTCTGGGGCTATGCCAGACGCATCTCTTTCCCGCCGCTGTATCCCAGCTGCGAACTGCGCAGTACCGCCAGTCATTTCAAAAATCTCGCCAGACACAACTGCATCAAACACCAGTAATTGGTTGCGCTTGTCTGCCCGGTTAATCCTGCCACTCATCCAATCGGTTAGTTCTTTTGGATTCGCCAGATCAGGGTTAGACAGGGCGGTAAGGAACGGGTTAAAGAACATGCAGCCGTCTTGCCCGTGGTTTGTTGAGGTCAGCGCCAAAGAAGCGCTTTCACGTGTATTGAGTACATAGCCAGGGAAAACCGTAGCCCACAATCCGGAGAAAGCACCGAACGGTGTGGCATCAACCGGGAAGCTTGGAGTTCCGTTCGGTGTACAGTTGGGTCCACCGAGGCCATTGAGGGCATTCTCGGTGCGATCTCTTATCATGGTTACATAGTTTTGCTCAATGCTTGAATCGCTCCATGCAAGGCTAACGTCATAGCTAAGCGCCGTGTCGTTAAAGCCCATTCCCTCGAGCTCACCGCGGAGGCCCATTTGTGCGCCAGACGTGGTGTTCGTGGTCAGGATATCTTCGGTTGAGCGAGGCCAGCCAACTTGCACTCCGCCCCCATAATAGCCTTCACCAAACCCGCCGTTGGAAATTAGATTCGGGTTATTGGCGGCTGGAGCCGCGACGTAGGGGTTTCCGACTAAGGTGGAAAGTGCGCCCAGCTGGCTCGGATTGAACACTAAGTGGTTTGTCCGTGAGAAGGCGATTCCATCCCACTCTCGGACTGTTTCCAAGTCTGAGTAGGTAAAGAATGAATAGAACTCAGCACTCTCGCTGAAGGTATGCTCGAAGCTCATCGCCGCGCTGGTGCGTTCTTGACCTATTGCAATGAACTGATTGGCAGTATTGTCTTCGAAGCAACGGGCGCTACGGCGGCCGACACCTGTAAAGCGATTGTCAGTGTAGAAAGGACCTAGATCACCAGACAGCGTTCCGCACAGAGGGTCTCCGAAAACCAAGCCCCGTGTTCCTGCGACTGACTCTCCCAGTCCCAATCTCTCGATGGTCTGCTGCTGAGAAAGGGCTGGATTTATATATGCCGGGTTGAAGCCGGCACCCAGTGGTGAGTTGATGTTGAAGGCACCTACAGCTCCATTGCTGATTATCCGATCGGCGTCGAAATACTGCGCGTCAGCTAACGGCACTGGGTCACGTTCAAACTGCTCAGCAGAGAGCACGAGGCGCGTGTCACCATCATTGAAGCTTGTGCCCCAAATACCACTGAAGGTCTGTTCGTAAGTGCCACCGGATTCTTGGATACCCTGTGTGTCAGCGAAGAGTTCGAGGCCTTCAAAGTCAGTGCGCATGATGACGTTGACCACGCCCGCGACCGCGTCTGAGCCGTAGAGTGCGGAGCCACCGTCGGTAAGAACTTCAACGCGATCAGTCATGACTAACGGGATGGTATTCAGGTCAACAAATTCTTGTC
>CAYNQW010000222.1:0-3042 GCA_964399415.1 uncultured Hyphomicrobiales bacterium | reverse complement strand
CATGACGCCGTTTTGTTTATCGGGGGCGATGGCGCCGATCACGGTGGAAGGGGCGTTGGTGTTATCCCATGCCGAAGCCTTGGCAGGGATTACCTTGAGCCAGATGACCAACCCGGGCGCGCCAATTGCCTATGGCAGTTTTTCGTCCAATGTTGATATGAAATCTGGATCACCGGCCTTTGGCACGCCGGAACATGTGCGGCTGCAAATTGGGGCGGGGCAATTGGCACGGTTCATCGGCATTCCATGGCGGGCGGCGGCGGGGTCTGCGTCTAATGCCAGCGATGCTCAAGGCGCGGCAGAAAACTTGATGGGGTTGTGGGGATCGGTGATGGCAGGCGCCAATATCATCCTGCATAGCGTCGGCTGGTTGGAAGGCGGGCTGACCGTTGGTTACGAAAAAACCATCACTGATCTTGAACAAATTCAATCCATCGCCGAATTATACTTGCCGCGTGAAGATACCGATTTGGCATCGGTCTTCGCTGATATTGCTAGCGTTGCTCCGGGCGGGCATTTTTTTGATACCGAAGAAACCATGGCGCGGTTTGCCGAGGCCTTCTATCCGCCATTGGTGGCAGATTTGTCCAATCACGGCGCGTGGCAAGAAGCGGGCGGGCTAAGCGCCGAAGATCGCGCCACACCGATTTGGCAGGATCGTCTTAACGCCTATCAACGCCCTGAAAAAAGTCTTGAAATTGAGGAGCGTTTGATGCCACTTGTTGATAAGATGAAGCGTGCTGGTGGCGCGGCGCCTTTAACCTGATGATTTACCCAAAGGATTTCCCATGAAACTGACTGATTTTTCGACCCTGACTTTTGATTGTTATGGCACGCTCATTGATTGGGAAAGCGGCATGGTCAATGGCCTGAAACCACTGACCGATCGGCTATCCACAGAATTGTCGCGCAACGATATTCTCGAAGCGCACGCGCGCCACGAAAGCAGCCAACAACGCTATACGCCCGGGATGGTGTACAGCCAATTATTGGCCATTGTATATAAGCGGCTCGCCGAAGAATGGGGGCTGAAGGTCGATGTTGAAGAATGCGAAGTTTATGGCAATTCAGTAAAAAACTGGCCGGCTTTCGCCGATTCCAAAGACGCGCTTCTTGACCTGAAATCGCATTATAAATTGGTCATTTTATCGAATGTCGATAACCGCAGTTTTGCCGCCAGCAATGAAAAACTTGGGGTGGAATTTGACGCGATTTACACCGCCGAAGATATCGGCTCGTACAAGCCGGCGGATCGCAATTTCGATTATATGCTCGAAAAACTCGCCACCATGGGCATCGCCAAAACCGATATTCTGCACACCGCTGAAAGCATGTTCCATGACCATGGGCCGGCCAATAAATTTGACCTTGCGTCTTGCTGGATTTACCGCCGGTTTGAACAGGAAGGTTTTGGTGCGACCATGAATCCTGGTGATATGCCGCATTATGATTTCCGCTTCACCTCAATGGCGGCGATGGCCGAAGCAGTGGCCTCGGCCTGACGCGATTGGGCTAAAGGGCTTAATCTAGCAGGTGTAATTCATCCCGATGCGGCCGCCATCGACATAGATCGTCTCGCCGGTGATATACGATGCTTTTGAACTGGCCAGAAACGCCACCACATCGGCGATCTCGCGCGGCGTGCCAATTCGCTTAAGCGGAGTCCGTGACATGACCATGGCCATGGCTTCAGGGTTAGCATTAACCCCCGCCAGCATAGCGGTATCAATCGACCCTGGGCCAACGGCGTTGACGCGAATATTATGCGGCGCGAGGGCTAGGGCAGTGGATTTGGTCAATTGCATGACGCCGCCTTTTGACGCGCAATAGGCGGGGATGGTGGGGATGGATACCACCGCGTTGATGGATGACATATTCACAATCGCGCCTTCGATTTTAGCATCCACCATCATTTTGGCGGTGCGTTGGATGGCATGAAATGTTCCCGTTAAGTTAATGTCGATCACTTTTTTGAAGTCATCAATGCTGGTGTCAAAGAAATCATTGGGCATGGCAACGCCCGCGTTATTCACCAAAACCGATAGTGCTCCATGCTCTGACTTGATGGTTTCAAACATGGCATCAATGGCGGAAGTATCCCCCATGTCGCATACCATGGCCACGGTGCCACGGCCAAGCGAAGCGGCAGCATCATTGACGCCATCTGCGTTGATATCGGCCAGTATAACTTTGGCGCCATCTTCGATCAGGGCTTCTGCGCAGGCGTAACCAATGCCTTGGGCGCCGCCAGTGACAAGGGCAAGCGGTTGTGTGCTCATAAGGAACTCCATTTAATCGTTAATGGTTTATCTTCTGGGCAAACACGGGGACTGTAAAGCGGTTTTTGGCTTGAATTTGAGCCTTACGGGCGATGATGGGCGAACTTAGGCTCTTGACATTGAGTTAGTAGAGGCTAACTTAATTAGTATCTTAACCAATGGGCAGGATATGGATGACCCGCGGGATTAAACCCATAATTATCATGACGCTGATCCTGTGGTCGTCTTGGCCCATGCTTGCTCATGCTGAGCGGTTAAAAGTGGTCACCAGTTTCACCATTTTGGCAGATATGGCCGCCCAAGTGGCGGGTGATGCCGCTGAGGTGGTTTCGATCACCAAGCCCGGTGCTGAAATTCACGGCTATCAACCTACCCCAGGGGATTTGCGCCGAGCCATGGGGGCAGATCTGATCTTATGGAATGGACTTCATTTGGAAATTTGGTTTGAGCAGTTTCTCAATCATTTGGGGGATGTGGCTTCGGTGCGGTTGACCGATGGGATTGCCCCCATCCCCATCAAAGAAGGGAAGGCCGAGGGGCAATTCAATCCCCATGCTTGGATGGGGCGAGGCACAGCGATGGTGTATATCGACAATATTGAAAAGGCGTTGCGACAACATGATCCGGAAAATGCCGCCCTCTATGCCGCCAACGCCGCCGCCTATAAAGACAAGATTAATGCCGTTATGGCGCCTTTGGTCGATCAACTGGCCGCTTTGCCTGATGATCAGCGATGGCTGGTGACTTGCGAAGGTGCTTTTTC
>CAYNQW010000221.1:0-3110 GCA_964399415.1 uncultured Hyphomicrobiales bacterium | reverse complement strand
TCGTGAAGGTGGCCGTACAGTTGGAGCTGGCGTAGTAGCCAAGATCATCGAATAAGCCAAGACTTGATCGATTAAAGAGCCGAAACCCCCTGGTTTGGGAGTTTCGGCTCAGTCGTCTCTACAGAAAGTGGGTAATTGACGGCGGTTTGTAGGATAAGTTTTAGGGATCAGTGCAGATTTTTTCTGGCTTCGGTCAGGGCCGATCCCTCGAAAGAATACTAAGTTGTTGAGCGAGGCTCGGGCTTCGGTTGGCAGAAATATCAGACTTGTTCTGGTCCTCTGCCGAACCAGTGAAGGGCGCCGGAGACTTGCACTGCATCGTAGGCCAGTAGCTCAATTGGCAGAGCAGCGGTCTCCAAAACCGCAGGTTGGGGGTTCGATTCCCTCCTGGCCTGCCATTTATGAGCAGGCGTTTTTGAGTAAACGTAGTATTAGAGCAGTACGATAGAAATGGCAGAGAAGATAGAAAGCGAAGCTGGCAAGCAGGACTGGATCAAGTGGCTGATAGTGGTCGTGATTGTGGGTGCTGCTGTGTATGCCAATTCCTATTTTGCGGCAGAGTCGGTGTTGTTGAGAGTGATTGGCCTGTTGGCTGCCGCTGGTGTCGCTGGCTGGATTGCTGCTCAGACAGTTAAGGGCAGGGCGTTTGTAAACCTGTGCCTGGATGCCCGGGTTGAAATTCGAAAAGTCGTTTGGCCCAGCAGGCAGGAAACGACACAGACAACGATTGTTGTCTTGATAGTGATCTTTATCGTTGCGTTGATTCTGTGGCTGCTGGATTCGGCCCTGAACGGCGTAATTTCGTCTTTGATCACATAAAGGACTGAGATGGCTAAACGCTGGTATGTAGTTCACGCTTATTCGGGCTACGAGAAAAAAGTTATGCATGCACTGAAGGAGCGTATCGCTCTTTCTGGCATGGAAGATTATTTCGACGAAGTTCTGGTGCCCACCGAAGAAGTGCTGGAAATGCGCGCGGGTCAGAAGCGGAAGAGTGAGAGGAAATTCTTCCCTGGCTATGTCCTCGTGCACATGGATCTGAACGACGATACCTGGCACCTGGTGAAAGAGACTCCCAGGGTCATGGGATTCATTGGTGGTACAGCCGAGAAGCCAGCGCCGATTACCGACAAGGAGGCGAACAAGATCCTCCAGCGCATGGAGGCCAGTGAAGACACGCCTACGCACAAGATCGTTTACGAGCCCGGTGAGATGGTTCGAGTTATCGACGGGCCATTCAACGATTTCACTGGCACTGTAGAAGAAGTGAATTACGAGAAGAGCAGGCTGCGTGTTGCCGTCTTGATCTTCGGTAGATCTACACCGGTCGAGCTTGAATTCGGCCAGGTGGAGAAGAGCTAGGGAGCCTTCGGGCTTCACAAAATTGGGGTCAGAGTAAAATTTTCTTTCGCAGTCCGGGCAGACTGGCAGACCTTTGAGAAAATTTTACTCTGACCCCTGAATTCGATCCTCAGGCATCTAGCCGTGTTTGAGGTGGTTAGGGGAGCTGACCTTGTCAGCGCCATCACCCAAGGAGAAATGCAATGGCTAAGAAGGTATTAGCTTATATCAAGCTACAGGTTGGTGCAGGTTCTGCCAATCCAAGTCCACCAGTTGGTCCGGCTCTGGGTCAGCATGGTGTCAACATCATGGAATTCTGTAAGGCGTTCAATGCTCAAACCCAGGGCGTTGAGCCAGGCCTGCCTATTCCGGTTGTAATCACAGTCTACGCCGATCGTAGCTTCACGTTTATCACCAAGACACCCCCTGCCGCTGTGCTGCTGCGTAAAGCAGCCGGTATCAAGAAGGGAAGTGGTCGTCCCAATACTGAAAAAGTGGGCAAGGTAAACCGTGCACAACTGGAAGAAATCGCCACCCAGAAAATGCCAGACCTGACTGCGGCCGACATGGACGCGGCAGTTCGCACATTGGCAGGTAGCGCACGCAGCGCTGGTCTGGAAGTCGAGGGGGTAGAATAAGATGGCCAAACTATCCAAAAAGAAGAAATTACTGAACGAGAAGCTGGAAGCAGGTAAAGCCTATTCAATCGATGAGGCGGTATCCCTGCTGAGCGAATTCGCTTCAGCCAAGTTCAAAGAGTCGATTGATGTGTCGGTCAACCTGGGTGTTGATCCTCGTAAATCTGACCAGGTTGTTCGTGGCAGCACTACTCTGCCAGCCGGTACCGGTAAAGATGTTCGTGTTGCAGTATTTGCCCAGGGCGAAAACGCCGAGAAGGCAAAGGCTGCTGGCGCCGAGCTGGTCGGTATGGACGATCTCGCCGAATCCATCCAGGGCGGCAACATGGACTTTGATGTGGTCATCGCTTCACCTGACGCCATGCGTGTTGTCGGCAAGCTGGGCACGGTTCTGGGTCCGCGTGGTCTCATGCCAAATCCCAAGGTTGGTACCGTGACACCAGACGTCGAGACTGCAGTGAAGAATGCCAAGGCAGGTCAGGTTCGTTATCGAACTGACAAGAACGGCATCATTCACGGCGGTATTGGCAAGATTGGCTTCGAGGGTTCCGCCATCAAGTCCAATCTGGAAGCCCTGTTGGCTGACCTCAAGAAGGCCAAGCCAGCGTCGTCCAAGGGAGTGTATATCAAGAAGATTGTGCTCTCCTCGACCATGGGCCCCGGCGTTCTGATCGACCAGTCTTCACTGACTTTGTAATCAAGAATTATTGCAGGCTCCCCTTTACTGGGGAGGCTGTGTCGCCTTTGTGGCCGCGATGCTCATACGGATTGAAGTGCCGGGAAATACTGGTACTGAACCCGAGGAATCAGGGTGTCGGGGCTCAAAACGCCTTTGTGGCTCCGCAGATACGTATTGCGGAACCATCAAAGACCGTAGGTGAGCAGGCCTGGCTATTGTCAGGCTCTCTTAATGTCCTACGCAGATGGTGAAAAGCCAATCCGAATCACTAGAGCCGGATTCTTATCACCGAATAAACAGGCAGTAGCAATATTGCCTCAACCGTTGGGCAGGACTCGCTGGTACTCAGCTTGTACTGATTGTATTGGCAGATTCTGTCCAAACTGAAGGAGTTAAAAAGTGGCTATTCGACTTGAAGACAAGCAACAAATAGTCTCGGAAGTCAATCAGGC